>CAMTXV010000060.1:0-15763 GCA_947085665.1 uncultured Sinobacteraceae bacterium
AGGTTCGAGCCGGCAACCCGCACGCGGGTGCCGTTGCTCACCGTGGTGGCATCGGCCACGCGCACGGTGCGGGTGGTGCCGTTGTCCATGCGCACGCTCACGTCGTAAACCACTTCGGCGCGAATGGCTTTTTCAGCCTGGTTGCCGGCGTAGGCGCCGCCAATGGCACCCACCACCTTGGCCACGTCCGTGCCCTTGCCATCACCCACCTGGTTACCGGCAGCGATACCGGCAATGGCGCCTGCGACGGCACCCATGCCGGTGCCCTTGCCCTTCACCTTCACTTCGGTGATCGAAGCGATGGTGCCGCAGTCCTGGCAGACCGGCGCCGGGGCGGGCGTGGTGGCACGGGCTTCGGTGTAGGTGCTGCTGGAGCCCGTGGTGGCCACCTGGCGCTCGGCGGCCGAGGCGCGCTTCTTGGCGGCTGCGGCTTCACGCTCGGCATTGGCGGCGCGGGTTTCGGCGGCCTTCAGGCGGGTGGCGGCTTCGGCCTGCTCGGCCTCGGCAGCGGTCTTGGCGGCAGCTTCAGCCTGGGCGGCCTGGGCGTCGTCCAAGGCCTTTTGAGCGGCGGCAGCGCGCTCGTTGGCTTCTTCGACCTTCTTGTTGGCTTCAACCAGCTCCGCGCTGGCCACGTCGCCCGCGGTTTCCTGCTTCGGCGAGCAGGCAGCGAGCATCACGCCGGCGAGAGCCGCAGCGAGCAGAAATTTGGATTTGGGGAGGATTTCGGTGTTGTTCATGGGTGACTCCGTAGACCCGAAACCGCAGTGTCGGGGCATTGATGGTGTGGAAGGTGAAAAGCCAAAGCTGAATGAATCAGGTGACGCTGCGGATGCTGCGGGGAAGCGCTGAATCGATTCTGAACCCTGAACGCCAAAAACCTCTGATTGACGACGACCGGAACAACTTTACGTTTCGCAACCCCTGTCTCAACCGTGAGTGCCCACCACATGGGTGCGGGTATCGAGAAACTTGATGTCGGGAAAACGCTCCTGCGCCATGGCGAGATTCACCGCCGAAGACGCCAGATACACCAGCGTGCCGTAGTGGTCCTTGGCGATGCGCACTTCGTTCTTGTCGAGAAACTCCGCCATCTTTTTTTCATCTGCGCACTGCACCCAGCGGGCGCAATGCACGTTGATGGGCTCGAAGGCCGAGGCCACGCCGTATTCGTCTTGCAGGCGGTACTGCACCACGTCGAACTGCAGGGTGCCGACCGCACCCAGAATAATGTCGTTGTTGATCAGTGGCCGGTACACCTGGGTCGCACCCTCTTCGCAGAGCTGATCCAGCCCCTTGTTGAGCTGCTTGGCCTTCAGCGGGTCCTTGAGAATGACGCGGCGGAAGAGATCGGGTGCGAAGGTGGGAATGCCCGTGAAGCGCAGCGTCTCGCCCTCGCTGAAGCTATCGCCAATCGCGATGGTGCCGTGGTTGTGCAGACCGATGATGTCGCCGGGGAAGGCTTCTTCCACCGTCTCGCGGTCGGCCGCCATGAAGGTGAGCGCATTGCTCACCCGCACGGGCCCATTGAGGCGCACCGAGTGCAGCACCATGCCCTTCTTGTAGATACCGCTGCACACGCGCAAAAACGCCACACGGTCGCGGTGCTTGGGGTCCATGTTCGCCTGGATCTTGAACACGAAGCCGGTGAACTTGTCGTGCAGCGGCAGCACCTCACGTTCGATGCCGTTGAACTCGGCCCCACGCGACTGTGGCGGCGGCGCCCAGTCAGTGAAGCCATTGAGCAGCTCGCGCACACCGAAGTTATTGATGGCGGCACCGAAGAACACCGGCGTCTGCCTGGCCTGGCGGTACAGCTCCAGGTCAAAGCCGTTGCCGGCCATCTGCAAGAGATCAATCTCGTCGAGCAGGGTCTGGTAGACGCCCTCGAAGCGCTCGGCCAAGCCGGGCGCGCGCAGGCCGTCCACGGTTTCGATCTCGCTGATGCGATTCTTGTCGCCGCTGTACAGATAGAAGCGGTCTTCCAGCAGGTGGTAAACGCCCTTGAAGTCGCGGCCCATGCCCAGCGGCCAGGTGATGGGCACGCAGTTGAGGCCCAGCACCTTCTCGACCTCATCGAGTAGTTCGAGCGGCGGGCGGCCCTCGCGGTCGAGCTTGTTGACGAAGGTGATGATCGGCGTATCGCGCAGGCGGCAGACCTCCATCAGCTTGATGGTGCGGGTTTCAACACCTTTGGCGGCGTCGATCACCATCAGCGCCGAGTCAACGGCGGTCAGCGTCCGATAAGTGTCTTCCGAAAAATCTTCGTGCCCCGGGGTATCAAGAAGATTCACCACCTTGCCGTTATAGGGGAACTGCATCACGGAGGTGGTTATGGAAATGCCACGTTGCTGTTCAAGCGCCATCCAGTCGCTGGTGGCGTGCCGCGTTGCCTTGCGGCCCTTCACCGTGCCCGCCAGCTGGATGGCACCGCCGAACAGCAGGAGCTTTTCGGTGAGCGTGGTCTTGCCCGCGTCAGGGTGGCTGATGATGGCGAAGGTGCGCCGGAGCTCAGCCTGCTCGGCGATGCGTTGCAGCGTGGACATGAAGCGCCTTACTCGAAGAAATGCCCGGCAATTGGCCCGGAGCGAAGCCGCGCATTGTAAGGACGCCGCGCCCGCCGCGCAGCGCAGGGTGCGGTCATGAGCGCCCTGCTGGCAGCGCTACTGCTGGTCGCCGCCGCACTGATCTGGCTGCGGCTGCTCAAACCCCTGCGCCGACTCTGGCAACTGGCCTACCGCGATGGCATCACCGGGCTCTCCAACCGTCGGCAGTACGAGCTGCACCTGGAGCGCACCACGGCACAGAGCAGCCCCTTTGCCGTACTGCTGGCCGACATCGACCATTTCCGCATCATCAACGACGGCTACGGCCACCACTTTGGCGACCAGGTGATTGCCAGCGTGGCCGAGCGCCTGCGGCAGCTGCGGCAGCTGCGGCAGGCGACACCCGAGCATGGCGCGGTGCAGCTGTACCGCACCGGAGGCGATCAGTTCGCGCTGCTATTCATGCCCTCAACCGAAAGCCGCAGTGCGCTGCGCGAGCAGACGCTGGCACTGGGCGAACAGCTGCGCCATGCAGTGGGCGAGCCGCTGCTGATACAGGGCCGGCGTTTGAGTCTGTGCCTGAGCGTGGGTGTGGCCCTGTACCCCGAAGACGGCGGCAGCGGCGACATGCTGGCCAGTGCGGCCGATACCGCCATGCACCAGGCCAAGAAGGCGGGCCGCAACAACCTGCAATTCGCTGCTGCGGGTGCAGCCACCAGGGCCCGCCAGCGGCTGGATCTGGCCGACGAATTGCGGCAGGCGCTGGCCACCGGCGCGCTCTCGCCACACTTTCAGCCCATCGTTGATCTGCGCACCGGGCATCTGGTGTGCGCCGAGGCACTGGCACGCTGGAAACATCCGGTGCGCGGCTTTGTGCCGCCGGATGAGTTCATTGGGGTCGCCGAGGCTTCAGGACAAATCGAGGCGCTCACCGAGCAACTGCTGCGCACCGCCTGCGCCACGGCCGTGCACTGGCGGGCGCCCGCAGGACGCGCAGCGCCCAAGCTCGCCTTCAATCTCTCGGCCCGGCAGGTGCGACAAGGCGTGGTGCAGATGATTGAGCAAGTGCTGCGCGAAACCGGGCTGCCGGCCGAGCGGCTGGAGATCGAGATCACCGAGAGCGCGATCATCGAGCGGCCCGAAACTGCCGAGCGCCTGCTGCGCGAGGTGCGCCAGCTGGGCGTATCCGTGGCGCTCGATGACTTCGGCACCGGTTATTCCAGCCTCAGCTATCTGCTGCGCTTCCCCATCGACAAGATCAAGGTCGACCGCAGCTTTGTCTCGCAGCTAGGCGGGCAGCGGCAGGCGGGCAAGATCGTCGCCGCCACCATCTCGCTCGCCGCCAATCTGGAGATCGTGCTGGTGGCCGAGGGCGTAGAGACGGTGGGCCAGATGGTCACGCTCTACGAACTCGGCTGCCGTCAGCAGCAGGGCTGGCTGTTCAGCAAGGCGCTGCCCGCCGAGGACTTCAGCCGCTGGGCCGAGCACGCGCCGCTGCGACTGGACGCCGTGGTGCGCGCGCAGGCGGAGATCGAGACGGAGAAGCCGCTGGCGGCTTGATACTGCGATGGCCATGCCGCTGCCTCCAGCGGTCTGTCATTTCGAGCCCAGCGAGAAATCTCCTCTCGGGGTCGCGCAGGGCCTTGAATGTAGATTCCTCGCGAAGCTCGGAATGACAGCAGTTTTAACCAAGCCATCAGCCCTGTTCAGATGGCACAGGCCATCTCGGGATGCTTCTCGTTGTAGCGCTGGTGGTATTCCTCCGCGCGCCAGAAGGTGGCGGCGGGGCGAACCTCCGTGACGATGCGGCCACCGAAGCGCGTCTCGTTGAGTTCGTGCAGCACGCGGCGCGCGGCGGCTTCCTGCTCCGGCGTGTGGAAGAAAATGGCCGAGCGGTACTGCGTGCCCACATCCACACCCTGACGGTTGCGGGTGGTGGGGTCGTGCATCGTGAAAAAGAACTGCAGCAGCGCCTCGTAGCTGGTCACGGCAGGGTCGTATTGCAGTTCCACCACTTCGGCATGACCGGTGCGGTCGGTGCATACCTGCTTGTAGCTGGGGCCTTCAACAAATCCGCCTTCGTAGCCGGCGGCGGTGCTGACCACGCCCGGCTGCTTTCCAAAGCGGTATTCAACACTCCAGAAGCAGCCGGCGGCGAAGGTGGCTTTCTGCAGGGTGGCTTCAGTCATGGCAGGTCTCGGAGCGATTGCGATGCCAGCACTGTGGCGCCTGCCTGCGCCACTTCAAGGGCGGCGCGTACCCAGCACCACATCGCGGGCGCGCAGGCCCAGCAGCATGGCATGGCCGGCCGCCACAATCGCTTCGGCATCAGCACCCAGTTCGGCGGCAATCTGATGCAGGTGCGCACGGCCGGTGGCCAGCGGATCGGCTTCAATCAGCGCCATCAGCCGCGCGGTGACGGCATTGATCTCGGTGAACTTCACGTCGTCCTGCCGCGTGCGGTAAACGATGAGATAGGTGGGCGCATCACCCGGCGCCGTGGGCTGAAAATCGGGGCCGATGCGATGCACCGGGTAGTCGTAGGCCAGCGCCCAGGCCACGGGTGAAATCAGCGGCGCGCCTTCGAGCAGGTCACCGTTGGGGTCGGCCAGCGACACGGTGCCCGAGCGTAGCGAGGCGGGTGCGGGAGCTGGCCGATCCGGCACCTCCCGCACCCCCTTGCTCACGCAAGACACCGTGTCGGTGCCGGCGAGGACCGGGCTCAGCTCATCCTCGGCAATCGAAAGCGCCAGCTCCACCCACTCGTAGTGCGCCAACTCCTGCAAAAAAGGCGCATCGCCTGCAACGCTGCCGCGCTCGTCTTCGAGGTAGCTCAGAAACTCTTCGGCCAGCGCGTGAAACAGAGGGTCATGGCTTTGGTGGCGGGCGAAGAAATCTCGCACCATCGCATGCCAGTGCGCATCGGCCGTGAGCTGCCGCAGCACCGGAAAGGCATTGGCCAGAAAGCCCTCGATGTTGTTGTAGAACAGATCGCGGTAGATCTTCAGGCGGCGCTCTTCCATGCCTCCTGGCGCTGGAGCGTGTTCGGGGTTGCGCAGGTGCGCGGTGAACTGCCGTTGCAGCGCCTGGAACTCAGCCATGGGCAACCCGGCGCGGCGCGTGCGCGGCCTGCAGCCGGTTGATGGTGTCGATTTCCAGCATCAGCTCCGGGAGGGGCGGAATGTTGAAGTCGCGCTCCAGCAGCGTGGGCACCGGGCCCAGTCGCGCGTAGGCGGCATCCAGCAGCGCCCAGGCGGCTTCGCCCACATCTGCACCGTGGGTGTCCACGCGCAGGTCTTCGGCCTCGCAGTAGTGGCCGGCGATGTGGATGTAGCGCACCCGCTCCAGCGGCAGCGCGTCAAGAAAGCTGAGTGCGTCGTAGCGGTGGTTGATGCTATTGACGACGATGTTGTTGACGTCCAGCAGCAAGTCGCAATCGGCGCGCTCGACCACGGCGCGGATGAACTGCGCTTCCGTGAGGTCGGTGGCCAGCGGCGCGTAATAGCTGGCGTTTTCGAGTGCGATGCGGCGTTCGAGAATGTCTTGCACGCGACGCACGCGGGCAGCGACATAGTCAACGGCTTCTGCGGTGAAAGG
Organism: uncultured Sinobacteraceae bacterium; assembly: GCA_947085665.1. Classification (GTDB taxonomy): domain Bacteria; phylum Pseudomonadota; class Gammaproteobacteria; order Nevskiales; family Nevskiaceae; genus Stagnimonas. The sequence goes on from CAMTXV010000060.1 coordinate 6,141, forward strand.
GATCGGCATCAGGTCATACAGATGGCCGTCATCGGAGCAGAAGGTGAGATGTTCGGAGTAGTCCTGAATGCCGTGGGCATCGAGGAAGGTTTTAAGCTGACGGACGAAGTCTTCATCCAGCGCTGCCGGCGAGCCGATGGAGAGCGACAGGCCGTGGGTGACGAAGGGAAAGCGTTCGGTGTACTGCCTGAATTGCCGGGCGAACTTGCCGCCAAGGCGCATCCAGTTTTCGGGTGCCACTTCAAAAAAGCCAATGCCGTCTCCGGGGCTGGCATTCACTGCCGCCAGCGGCTCCAGCAGGGAGCGCCTGAGACCAAGACCCGCACCCCGGACATGGGGTGTCATCGCTGCCGAGGTGCGGGTATTCATTCGTCTGTGATCAGACGAGAGTCTTACTTCTTGGGCTCGGTGGCCTTCTTGTCGGCGCCGCACTTGGCTTCGCCACACTTGTGCTCGCCAGCTGCCTTCTTGTCGGCGCCGCACTTGCCTTCACCGCACTTGGCTTCGCCGGCCTTTTCGCCGATGGAGGCCACCATGTAGCCGCTGGCGAGATCAGAAGCGGCAAAGGCATTGGCGCCGGTGAGCGCGAAGGCGGCAGTGAGGGCAACAACGAGGGGTTTCTTGGAATGACGCATGGGATGTCTCCTGGGGTATGCCCGGACTGGGCGGTGAAAAACCTTTATGAACGACTGTATGAACGACTGAGATTGCAGACGCGTGAGGCCCCCGTTTCTACGCGGGCCGACGGTCACCGGATGCGACCGCCGAGACGGCCTGGCGGTTCCGCCACGCGCGGTGAATCCAGAAATCGAGGCTGAGGTAACGACCGCCACCGGAGAAAAACAACACCAGCAGCATGACGAAATAGGTCACCGCGAACTCGATGCCGTTGTTGAGCATCACCAGCGAGCCGTGTTCGGTGAGCCAGTCGTAGTTGCCGTGTTCCCTGAGCAACTCCTTGGCCTTGGCAAGGCGCTCGGCGGCCTCCACGGTGCGATCGGTTGCGAAAAGGCCCATGCCTTCCGAAATGGCGAGCCAGCCGTTTTGCCAGTGCACGGTGAGTGCGGCCACCGCCATGGTCACCATCAGCGGCAGGCTGATCCAGCGCACACCCAGGCCCAGGGCCAGCAACACCGCCCCGGCCAGTTCGGTGGCCGTGGCGAGAGCCGCCATCAGCAGCGGAAACGGCAGGCCCAGGCCCCAGTCCTTGTCGCCAAACCACTCCACGGTGCTGGAAAAACTCTGCAATTTGTTCCAGCCCGCCATCCAGAACACCGGCGCGAGATACAGCCGCAGCAGCAGAGGCGCGAGCCAGTCCACCGCCCGGGTGGCATCCAGCTGGTGCTGCAGGGCATTGATTACGCGGGTGAGCGACATGGCGGGCTGGGCATCGTTGGCAGATTGGTGTCGCCATACTAGGTACGCCCGCTGACCTGCACCCGCCCCTCGCGTCCAGATTTCATGTCCGAAACGCTTGACCTGTTCACCCCCAACCCCGGCGAGGCCGTGCTGCAAAGCCTGCTGCGCGCCTACCAGTTGCGGGCCAGGGTCACCGACCGTTTCGAGGCCTGCGGTCACTGGAACGAACCCGCACCCGATGCGCCCTTCGCCTGGTTTCATGTGGTTGAGCAGGGCATCTGCCACATCCGCAGCGCCAGCCTGCCAGAGCCCCTGCGCATGGCGCCGGGCGACCTGGTGGTCTTCCCAGGCGGTGCCGCGCACCACCTGTGCAGTGCGCCCACACCCCAGGAGGAGCACCCAGACGCCCGCGTGGTGATGCTCTGCGGCGAGTTCCATTTCGACGGCCCTGCCGCCGCCAGCCTGATGCGCGCACTGCCCACTGCCATTACCGTGCGCGCCGACGCGGACCAAGGCCGTCTTGCCGCTCTCGCTGGCCTGCTGCGCGGCGAAGCCGAAGCCCAGGCCTTCGGCAGCCGCGCCGTGCTCGACAAATTGAGCGATGCGCTGTTCGTGATCGCCCTGCGCGACCACCTGCGGCAGTCGCCCCCACAGCAAGGCCTGTTGGCCGCACTCACCGACCCGCGCCTGTCGGTCGCGCTCGCCGCCATTCATCAGCAACCGGGCAGCGACTGGAGCGTGCAGGCGCTGGCTGACCTCGCCCTGCAAAGCCGCGCCGCCTTCGCGCAGCGGTTCACCGAACTCTTGGGCGAGCCGCCCATGCGCTACCTCCTGCGCTGGCGCATGACGGTTGCGCTACTGCGTCTGCGCGAAGGCCGCAGCAGCGTGGCGCAAGTGGCCGGTGAGCTGGGCTTCGAAACCGAAGCGGCCTTCCGCCGCGCCTTCAAGCGAATTCACGGCTTCGGACCCGGCACGGCGCGACGCGAAGGTCGGCACGAAAGCCCGCACAAGCCGTAAACTACGCGGCCATTTCAATCATGGGCCTTTAGCTCAATTGGTTAGAGCAGGGGACTCATAATACAGTTGTGCGCAACAGAGATCGCCTCGCGCACACTGCACTCATCGGCAAGTCGGTTTTTGGAAAAAGGGCCTATAGCTCAATTGGTTAGAGCAGAAGACTCATAATCTTTTGGTTCCAGGTTCAAGTCCTGGTGGGCCCACCATTTACCGCCAAAAACACGCGATCCGCACAAAATCCGCACAGTGCGGCTGCGCGATGAGGATTCCACCGTGGCAACCATCAGCAAGACCAGCGAAGGCACTTGGCGCGTGCAGGTGCGGATGAAAGGCTGGCCGCCCATTGGCAGAACCTTTCGCACCAAACGTGACGCCGAGGATTGGGGCCGTCGCACCGAGGATGAAATGGTGCGCGGCGTGTTCATTCAACGCGCCCCCTCCGAGCGCATGACGGTCAGCTCTGCCATAGAGCGTTACCTAGCCGAGGTATCGCCTCACAAGCGCCCTACGACTCATCAAACGGAGTTGCTTCGCGCGAAGTTTTTGGACGCCTACTTTGGGGCCTACTCACTTGCCGCCGTAACTCCTGACCTTGTTGGCAAGTACCGAGACGGTCGTCTCGCAGGCTCATTGAAGCTGGGCGGAAAAGGAGCGCCGCTCTCGGCGAGCAGTGTGCGGATTGAGCTGGCACTACTCAGCCACATCTTCACCACCGCCATGCGCGAGTGGAACATCGGTCTGAGCTTCAACCCAGTGAAGAGTACTCGCAAGCCAACCCCTGCACCGGGGCGTAATCGCCGCCTCAATCCCGAAGAAGAACGACGCTTGCTAGCAGCCGCCGATGCACATTCCAACCCGATGCTGGGCTGGATTGTGAGGATTGGGCTTGAGACCGGAATGCGCTCATCAGAAATCACCACGCTGCGCATTCGCCAAGTTGATCTTGATGGTGCGAGCGTTCACATCGAGGAAACCAAGAACACCGTTCCTCGATATGTGCCTTTGAGCATTGAGGCAAAGCGCGTGTTCAAGATGGCTTTGTCGCACGCAACGAGGCCGAAGGGTAGCGACCTGATTTTCTTCGGTGAGCCGGGGCGCGACGGCAAGCGTCGGCCCTATGTATTCAATCCAGCTTGGGCCATCGTCAAACGCAAAGCCGACGTTGGCGACCTGCACTTTCACGACCTACGCCACGAGGCCGTTAGCCGCTGGGTAGAGATGGATTTCAGCGACCAGAAAGTGGCCGCGATGAGCGGGCATCTTTCAATGCAAATGATGAAACGCTACACCCATCTCAGAACAAAAGACTTGGCAACAGAGCTAAATGAACGAAAGAAGCAGTTAGCACTGCGGTCGGCGTCACCTTCAAAACCTGACGATCCGCCAACCAGCTAAATATTCTCTAACACTTCATTCGCCGTCATTTATGTCAGCAGCAAGCATTAGAGATTGCAGCTCATAATCAGCAAGATTTGGCAGAAAGTCCGAAGCTACAGCAAATACTTTAGCTTTATTCAAGCTGGCGATCTTAAAAAGAGAATTAATCAGTTCACTCATGCGTTCCGGCGAGATTTTTCCATCAGCCCCGGCAGCAAAAAAATCGAAGACACTTACCCAACTAGAAAGATTGCCAATTTTCGTGATTCCGTAGGCAAACTTATTCACCTCCATTTCGCTGTCTAGCTGAATTACCCTAAACTCTACCAACTGACGGGAAAACAGACGAGCCTTAGCAATTATTTCAACCAGCCTGGCATCGTGCAAACGCAACTTATTATTCGGCACTTTTTTATGCAACGGGCAGAAAATTGCCGTTGGTTTTATTATTTTCATACCTTGTTGACATGCTTTTTGCAGCAGTCTTTTTCTATTTTTATAGTCAAAACCCCAGTGCAAAGATGCTTCAGTCGGCAAATGACAGATTTTGCAGTAAGCAATGCCGCTTGGCGGAGGCTTTATCTTGGCAAATCTTCGAGCGCCCCCTTTGTTCTTAAGGGTGACAATTTCATGTTTGGCTGCCTTCTCGCCGATCATTTGTATCAGCACTATCAGAAGATTAATAGTCCCGATCCAGAATCCAGAACGATTACTTTTGCCGTCCGCAAGAATAAAATGCGCAGTCGATTCGTGAGATTTTAGCTTCTTTGCCGAATAACCTTTATTTAATTTTGGCAACAAAAGCGGGAAGTTATTGTTAGAGTAATAAACCTGCGGCGGGCTGATGTCTTGTAACGGACACCAGATGTTGTCGAAAGTCCATTCAGAAGCGCAAAGCAGTTCATACTTGACACAGGCTGCAAAGCCAGGGTCTACATAACAGCGGCCCATTTTATTTTTCTTAACGTATTGCGCAATAAAAATGCCAACCGGCCCATCAAGGTATTGCTTAACAAGCGGCCAAATTGAAGTCCCTCTCAGCGCCATTGTGTTTTCTGGGCGCACCGCTGCAATGAAGTCTGCTACTGCTTTTCTTACAGATTCATCTGCTTCGCCCCAAAAAAGATTTAGCCTTTTTAGCGCCTCACGGTTCCAGCCCACTGAGCCAGCGTCGATCAAAAAAGTGTCCATAAATCTATGTCAAGTAACCCACAGGGGGCAGTTTTAGATTCATCCATTTCGACAATTTGCCGTCACCTCATAAGGACAGCATATGTCTATCGAAACCAAACTAGATGCCCAATGCGGGCCGTTGATGACCATCACCGCGCTGGCGAAGCTGCTGGATCGCAGTCCTGAAAGCCTGCGCGTTAGCCTGCGCACATCCAGCGATTGGACGAACCAGATCAATGCCGCCCGCATCAAGATTGGGCGGCGCGTGTACTTCCGCACGGCTGGCATTGCCGCCTACATCGAGAACAAGACTGCCGTCGCTAGCAAATGAACGCGCCCGCCAATGGCGGCACGGGGACGCAAGTCCCGGTCGTTCTATCTTCGTCGCAACCGCCCGCACAGCAAGAGCTATTCGCGGGTGAACTGACTTGGTTCCATGTGCTCAAGCCACTAGTGGCGGGTGGCGCGCTGCGCCGTATGGGGCCATATGCCTCTATGGTCTATTTGGCGCTCAAGAGCTATACCAATCTTCAAACTGGACGTGCCTTCCCGTCTATCACGACCATCGCCAGCGACACCGGGATTTCGGAACGGCAAGTGCTCAGGGCGATCCGCATTCTTGAGCAACAAAACATGCTGCACACGCGCCGCAACGGGCGACGCAATGAATACCAATTCCGCGAGCAAGTCCCGTTGCTGGACAGCAAGGGGCAGCATGTCGCCGATGCCAGCTGGGATTACGTTCCGCAGGCCCTGCAAGCAGCTATCACCAAGCTACGGGCCTCACTGGGCAATGCCAACGTCTCTGCCCAGCAATTGCCGAGCGGCAACTTGGTCATCAATGTGATCCAGGCGAAGGACAACGCCACCGTCAACATCCAGCAAGGCGAAGTGCCGCTCACTCCCCGCAGCAGCAAGCTGGCATCGGAGCCTAGAAGTGCGGGGCAGATTATTGAGAGCGTGTTCCGTGATCGCCAATCGAGGACGCCACGCCGATGAATCACCAAGTTATACACATGACCATTAGTCACACGTCTATTAGTCGTGTGACGAAGGCGAAAGCACGACCATTAGTCATGCTTTCAGGGGCTTTTAGGCCGAATACCCGACTGTCACGCCCCTCTAAAGAGAAGAAAGAAATAAAGCTTAAAAAGAGCACATCGCGCCCTGTGGATAACTTTGCGCAGCTCGATGTGGTGCGAAAAGAAAATGACTCTGCGAGGCTTCAACAAGGGGACGCTACGCTCCCCTTACGCGGCTCTACGAGCCGCTATCCCCTTGACGGGTGCGTTGCACGCCCCCGGCCCCCCAGTGGGCTTGCAGCCCCCCGCCGCAAGGCGGCGGCACCCCCTGCTGGTCAGCGACAAACAGACTCGAAAAGTCATGCTCGCGCCTCACTTTTCTTGCCTAGATCGCAAAGCCACTTACAACAACGGGCAACCACCGTTGAAGTAAGTGTTTTTTCAGTGGTCGCACGCAGGCCATCACGATGATTCTCACCGTCGGCAACACCAAAGGTGGCGTGGGCAAGTCCACCATTGCCTTGAACTTGGCAATTGCCCGCGTGCTGGACGGCCGCGATGTCTGGCTGGTCGATGGCGACCGGCAAGGCACGGCGCAGACCGCCATCACCATGCGCGCAGAAGCACAGCGGCAACCCTCACCAGCCTGCTCACAGTTTGTGGATGGCACCACACTGCGCGCCCAAGTGATGCAGCAAGGCCGCAAGTATCAAGACATCGTGATCGACGCCGGTGGCCGCGACTCCACGGCACTGCGCGCGGCACTCACCTTGAGCGACGTGCTGCTGATCCCCTTTCAGCCGCGCAGCTTTGATGTGTGGTCTTTGCGCGACATCGCCACGCTGGTGGATGAGGCCCGCGCCGTGCGCGACGGCCTCAGGGCCTACGCTGTTTTGAACTGTGCCGACTCATCGGGCGCGGACAATCATGAAGCTGCCGCTGCCGTCGCGGACTTCCCGCAGCTGGAATATCTGGATGCACCACTGCACCGACGCAAGGCCTTCGCCAATGCTGCAGGCCAAGGGCTTTGTGTGTTCGAGCTGGCGCCAAGGGATGGCCGCGCCACAGCCGAAATGAGCTACCTCAAAAGAAGTGTTTTTCAACAGTGAAAACCACTTACCTCAACAGGCAAATCACTTATGGCCATCACTAAACCCAAGCTGCCAGTGGATGCTGCCGCCTTTATCGCGGCGGCACCCGATGCGTCGGCAAATGAGCGGGCCGCTAACTTCGACCACCTACCCGGCGCGCGGCGCTTCAAGAAGATTCAGGTGACGATGACCATCACGCCGGAGTTGCTGGCGCAGGTTGATGGTCAATCAGCGCGCATGGGACTGACGCGCGCGGCCTTCATCAGCACTGCCCTCTATGAGCTACTTGAGCGCCACACAAGATAACCAACCAGACTGTGCCACTGGCGCTTGAAGCCAAGTGTCTGCGTCTCACTACGTCGCGTCATCACCTTTAGTAACGGAGGTGGTTTTCATTTTGTCCACGGTCTTTGCCGCAAGCTCTTTCACGCCTTGAGCAAACTCCGGCCCAAGTTTCATCGCATCGCGCACAATGCTGGAGGACGCGAGTTCATGCCAGGGGCTTCCGTGACTAGCAGGATCAATGAGCCTCAGCGGCAGCTCATCGAGTCGGCTCAGGGCAGATCCCAATAACTTGATCGCCAGCTCTTCATCCACCCGTGCTGCTTCACGCCGATAGCCTTCATATGCTTTGGAGACCGACGCCTTGAATGCGTAGTCTTCTGATAGCCGAAAACGTTCTCCGATCTGCTTCGTGGCGAGCCATGCGAACCACACGGGTGCGCCGACAGAAACGAAAGCAAGGACGGAGTTCAGCGTGAACGCCGATGTAGGGACATCTGGCTTGGACGAGAGCGACATCAAGTCTGAGATGTGGCTAGTGCCAGACCAAGCACCCAGTCCCAACGCAAGCACTAGGCCCAAAACCCATGCCCACATCGAGTTATCCAATGACTTTGACCGCGCTGCAAAGGCTGCGGCCAATCCCTGACTTGTAGCTGCGGAATAGGCTTGCTCAACGCGAGCCACAACCTCTTTCGCTGCCTCGTCATGCTCTTTGAGCGTAGCTGTGTATTGCTCTGACTGCTTTTTCGCTGCGGTCACTGCAACACGGTCATCCTGCACTTCACGGAGAAGTCGATCAACGCTCTGACGAGACTCGACCAAGCTCTGCAAATCTGTGGGCAGTTGGTCAGCGGCGCTGTGAGCGTTTTCAATTCGATCCACCATTGCTTTCAACCCGCTGGCTCGTGGCTCCAATTCAGCGGCTTGAGCTTCCATTCCCCGAATCCGTGTTTGGAGCCGTTTCAATGCCTGCATCACCTCATCGGCTGCTGGTGGTTTGAAGGTTGGCTCAACTGCGCGCCGCAAACCATCGAGAGTCATGAGCAGGGTAGGCACTGCTGCTTGTGGGCTTCCCCATATTTGTTGTGGTGTGTTGGCTCTCAGAAATGCGAGACGCCGCGGGTAGTCAGCAAGCCGCTTTTCAGCAGCGCCTAGTGCATCCTGCCCTCGCTCGCGGATGAGTTCTGCAAGCTCTTCCACTGAACCAATGAGTTCACTTTTCGTGAGACCCGGAAAGCTCCAGTTGCCGTGAGCAACGTTGAAAGGCTCATCGTTAGGTATCTGGCTTGCCATTGCAGCAACAAGTTGATCCAACTCCGAGCAAATACCTTCGAGCACTTTATGCATGACCTCTCCCTTTTCGTTAGGCGACGCTGCGCCTATAGCTTTAGCCACGTAAGAAATGAGGTTGCGATCAGGATATTCAATATCCAGTCTTTGATCGCCTCAGCTTACCCCTAACGCCATCTGACCTATTCGGCTTGAGGGTCAATCGCTGTAGAGGCGCGAACTTCGTCGAGCGTTGGCATCAATTCGCAAGGCTCGATACTGAGGCCATCCGCAATCTTGCAAATCATCCGCAGGGTCAAACTGTGATGCCCGCGCTCGATGCGCCCGTAATAGCCGCGATCCATGCCGATGTGCATGGCGAATGCATCCTGCGCGAACCCGGCTTGCTCGCGCATTCGCCGAATATTCGCGCCGACCACGAGGTTGAGGGGATGCTGGATTTGCATCCCAAACAAGTATTAGCATCGCGGCATACATAGCCACGGCATATTTGTTCCGTCGGCTTTCACCGTGGAGATAGGCCGTGGCGAATCCCATCAAGTTTGAGGTTTTGAAGACATCCGGCAATGACTGTTTGGGGCAGCTTGCCCGCGCCAAAGTTCCAGGCGGATGGCTCATCGTTGTGACGCACTGCGGCGGCGGCCTGAGCGATTCCAGCAGCAGCGTCACCTTCATGCCCGACCCAACCCACAGCTGGAGAGGAGATTCCCTATGAAGCACGAAGCGATTGATCTTGATGGCCCCTGCGAGCTGCGCGACTGGACACTGGCGCTCATCGCCGGTGAGCACGATGCGGCACTGGCAAAAGCCAACGCCGAAGATGCACGGGCTGACCCGGAGCTGCTGCGCATCGTGCGCGGCGATGTCTCGCACATTCAAGTGCCGGGCTTGGTCGTCGATTGGAGGCATCGCGCATGAAGCAGTGGCCCATATTGCTCGCGGCATTGGCACTCACGGCCTGCGGCAAGGCTGGGCAGCCCGCAGCCACATCGCCGGAGCAGGTGGCGAA
>CAMTXV010000061.1:0-9484 GCA_947085665.1 uncultured Sinobacteraceae bacterium
CGGGCGAGGTAGTCGTTGACGGTGACCACATGCACACCACGGCCTTCCAGCGCGTTGAGATACACCGGCAGGGTTGCCATCAGCGTCTTGCCTTCGCCGGTGCGCATTTCGGCGATCTTGCCCTCGTTCAACACCGAGCCACCGATGAGCTGCACATCGAAGTGGCGCATGTTCATTACGCGCTTGCCCGCTTCGCGAGCCACGGCAAAGGCATCGGCGCGAATGGCAACCAGGGTTTCCCCGGCAGCCAGGCGGCCGCGCAGCACCTGGGTTTGTCCGGCGAGTTCGGCATCGCTCAGCGCCGCGTATTTGGCCTCCAAGGCCCCCACCTGATCGACGACATCCTTGCGGAAACGGGTCACGAGGCGCTGGTTGCGGCTCCCGAAGATACGGGTGAGCAAATTGTTAATCATGTGCTGGGTTCACGGGCGCGCAGCAGCCGGTCAAACGGCCACCAAAGCGGGTCAGGAAGGTAAGCCCGCATTATGCCTGATGGATGCGGACCGCCCTGTTTTCAAGAGCAGCCCGCAGTCGCATCGGGCGAGGGCTCAGCGCGAGGCTTCGATGTACTGCGAAGGGTTCACGGGCGAGCCATTGAGCAACACTTCAAAGTGCACATGCGGGCCGGTGGAGCGTCCGCTGGAGCCCATGAGTGCCACGCGCTGCCCCTTGCGAATGGTGTCGCCCGCCTTCACCAGCGAAGCGGCGTTGTGGGCATAGCGAGTGACGTACCCATTGCCGTGGTTGATCTCGACGATATTGCCGTAGCCGCGGCGGTCACCCGCGAAGCTGACCACGCCCGCCCCGACGGCAATCACGCTGCTGCCGTGCGCGCCGGCGAAGTCCATGCCCTCGTGGAAGGCGCCGCGCCCACTGAAGGGATCGGTGCGATAGCCGAACAGCGAGGAGATGAAGCCATTGAGCACCGGCCAGCCAGAGGGGCGAACCTCCTGCTGCATGCGGCTCGCCATCAACAGGTCTTCCAGCACGCGCATCTGGCGCTCGCGCTCGCTGAGCTTGCTCTGGAATCGCTCGATGGACTGCAGCAGGGGGTCCTGCGCTGGTGCTGAAAAGGCAAGCTCTTCGGTTTCGGGGCCACCCAGTGCTGGGGGACGGTTGAAGTTGAATTCCTTGGGGTCCAGATCAGCGACCTTCACCATGCGCTCGCCGGCGGCATCGAGGCGGATCATCTGCGCGTTGAGCTCGGCCATGCGGCGGGCCAGGGCGCGGGTATTTTCTTCTGCCTGAACCTTGGCCAGCGCCAGCTCGCTGCGCTGGGCCTTGATCTCTGCGTTCCAGCTCTGCAGCAGCGACTCCGGCATGAAGCCGCGACCACCCTGCGTGTAGTGACCGGCCGCAAAGCTCAGGCAGACGATACCCACCAGAATGAGGGCGGCTGGCGCCCAGAGCTGAATGTGGGCGAGGTCAAAACGCAGTTTCCAGGTCTTGCCACGCTTGTGGCTGACTACAATCACATCCATACGTAACTTCACCTCTTTGACTCGTTTGAAGTGAGCGCCGACCGCCTAGACCGTCAACTCGCACACTCTGCTTCGCTGCCGCGGGGCCTGGTGGCGCACGCGCGTCAACTGCTTGAACTCAACCTTGCCCTCAAGGGCTGGTTTGCCCCCTGGGGGGCATGGGCACAACAGGTTTCCCTGGCCAATTTCCGGGCACCGTGCGTGACATTGATCGCCCCGAGTGCTGCCGCAGCAACACCCTTGCGCTATCGCCAGCAAGAGATTCTGGCGTGGCTCGGCGAGCAAACCGGTGAGCGATTTACCCGTCTGGAGATCAACATCCGAGCCCAGCCCGGACAACGTGGGAGCCGAGTTTAGGGGGCGGTTTTAGACGGGCGCAAGTTTTACTAGCGCAGATTCAGCAGAAATCAAGCCTATACGGACGCCTATTCGGCGGTATTTTTGCGGCTGAATCAGGCGGCCAAGGCGTGCATGGAAGTGACGGCCGGAGCGGCTTCGTCACCCTCGAAACTCACCCACTCCCAGGCCTTTTCGTCCTTGAGTACCGCACAGGCCAGCTGATTATTGAGCGCATGGCCTGACTTGTAGGCGGTGTAGGCGCCCAGCAGGGGGGCGCCAATCAAATAAAGGTCGCCCACGGCGTCGAGAATCTTGTGGCGCACGAACTCGTCGTCGAAGCGCAGGCCATCCGGATTGACCACCCGGTAGTTATCGAGAGCGACGGCGTTGTCCATGCTGGCGCCCAGAGCCAGATTGTTGGCGCGCAGCACCTCGAAGTCGCGCATGAAGCCGAAGGTGCGGGCACGGGCCACTTCCTTCACGTAGTTGGCGGGGGTGAATTCCAGCACGGCGGTCTGCGCCGAGGTCTTGAAGGCCGGGTGCTTGAACTCGATGCCAAAGGACAGCCGGTAGCCCTCATAGGGTTCGAGCCGCGCGTATTTGTCGCCATCGCCCACCTGCACCGGATGCTTGATGCGCATGAAACGGCGAGGTGCGGCCTGCGCCACCACGCCGTTGCTCTGCAACAGATAGATGAACGGCGCTGCCGAGCCATCGAGAATGGGAATCTCGGGGGAGGACAGCTCCACCACGCAGTTATCGATCCCCATGCCGGCGAAGGCCGACATGATGTGTTCGACGGTCGCCACCTTCACGCCGTCTTTCACCAGCGTGCTGCACATGGTGGCCTCGCCCACCAGCAGGGCGCTGGCCGGCATTTCCACCGGCGGGGAGACATCCACCCGGCGGAACACGATGCCGGTGTTGAAGGGCGCCGGCAGCATGGAAATGTGCACCTGCCGCCCCCCGTGCAGGCCAATGCCACTGGCGCGGATGGGAGCCTTGAGGGTGCGTTGCGGAATCATGGGCATGTGGTTTCTCGTCTGTAGACGACAGCGCACCAGTGTACAGGCCAGACCTCGCGTGGCGGCTGCCGCCCTCCCTATCACCCCCATTGCCAAGACCCACAAAAAAGCGCGGAGGCTGAAAGTCAGCCTCCGCGCCTTGTCCTGCTTCACCTGCTGGTGCCACCTCGGGCCCGCCGAGCGGGGACGACCAGTCACTGACCTCTTTTCAGCAGAGGTCTGCAACAGGGCCGGGGCGGGGCTTGTCGGCCACCCCTGCCCGGCTGTGTGCCCGAAGCGACTCCGCGGCTAGTCGGCCTGTGCGCGCAGGAAGGCCGGCACGTCGAGCACGTCGTCCGAGAGGTCTTCGAGCCAGCTCTTGCCGTGGGTGCCGGTGGCCGCCATCTGCGGACGGGCATAGCCCATGTCGCTGGCCGCCATCGGCTTCAAGCCCGGCACGCGCGGCGTCATCTGCGGCTGGCGCGGCTGCACCTGGGCAGCGGGGTGACCCATATGGCCCATGGAGGGACCACCCAGACCCGGCACGCCAGGACGGCGGGCGACGGCATCGGAGAAGCGCGCCACATGCGGCGGCAGCGCTTCCTGCTGACGGGTGCTGGCGAGGCCCGTGGCCACCACCGTCACGCGCAGCTCGCCGTTGAGCGAGGGGTCGATCGAGGTGCCGCACTTGATGTCGGCCTCTTCGCTGGCCACATCGCCCACGTGCTGCATGATGTAGTCGTGCTCGTCGAGCGTCAGCGTCTCGTCGCAGGTGATGTTCACCAGGATGCCGCGGGCGCCGCGGATCTCGATGTCGTCGAGCAGCGGGCTGGAGAGTGCGGCTTCCACCGCCTTCTTTGCGCGGTCTTCGCCAGCGGCCTTGCCGATGCCCATCATCGCCATGCCACGCGCGCCCATCACGGTGCGCACGTCGGCGAAGTCGAGGTTGATCTCGCCCGGACGGGTGATGAGGTCGGAAATACCCAGCACTGCGTTCTGCAGCACATCGTTGGCCGCCTTGAAGGCGTTCATCAGGCTCACCGAGCCACCCAGCACGAGCTTCAGCTTCTCGTTGGGGATGACGATCAGCGAGTCGACATGCTGCGAGAGCTGCACGATGCCCTGGCTGGCCTGCGCCATGCGCTTCTTGCCCTCGCTGGGGAAGGGCTTGGTGACGACGGCGACGGTGAGAATCTTCATCTCCTTCGCCACTTCCGCGATCACGGGGGCTGCACCCGTGCCGGTGCCGCCGCCCATGCCGGCGGTGATGAAGAGCAGATCGGTGCCCTCCAGCATCTCGGCAATGCGCTCGCGGTCTTCATCCGCCGACTGGCGGCCGATTTCAGGATTGCTGCCAGCACCGAGGCCGCGCGTCAGCGTGGCGCCGATCTGCAGCTGGTTGGTGGTCACGCACTTTTCGAGGTGATCACGGTCGGTGTTGGCGACGATGAACTCCACGCCGTTGATACCGCCCTGCGCCATCTGGTTGACGGTGTTGCAACCACCGCCGCCCACGCCGATGACCCGAATCACTGCGGTGGATCGCAAACCGTCCACCAGTTCAAACGCTTCTTGAATTGCCCCTGCCATAACACTCTCCTTGAGTTGGAACACCAAATGGCCTTGCCCCGGCCTTGTACTGCTTGAGAAAAACGCGCCGCTTCACCTGAAGCCACGCGCCTGAAAAACTAGAAACTGCCCTTGAACCAGTCACGCACCCGCATCAGCAGCTCGCCACCGCTGCTGCCACCACCGGCGGCAGCGCGGGCGAGTTCCGGCTTCATCTTCTTGGCGTAGAGCAACAGGCCTGCGCCGGTGGAAAGCCCGGCATCGCGACTCACGGCCTCGATGCCTTCGAGCCCGTGGGCAAAACCCAGCCGCACCGGCACTTCGAGTACTTCTTCGGCCAGCTCCACCACGCCGATCATTTGTGCGGCACCGCCCGTGAGCACCACGCCGCCCGGAATGCGCTGCAGCATGTCGGCGCGGTGCAGCTCCTTGGCCACATAGCGGAACAGCTCCTCGTATCGCGGGCGAATCACCTCGGCCAGCACATGGCGGCTGAACACGCGCGGCGGGTTCTCGCCCACGCTGGGTGCTTCGATCTGCTCTTCGGCCTGCACCACCCAGGGCTGCGCGCAGCCGTAGTGCACCTTGATGTTCTCGGCATGCTGCGCCGGCGTGCGGAAGGCCACGGCGATGTCGTTGGTGACCTGATCCCCAGCAATGGGCAGCACGGCGGTGTGGCGAATGGCGCCGCCTTGATACACCGAAATATCGGTGGTGCCGCCGCCGATATCGAGGCAGCAAATGCCCAGCTCGCGCTCGTCATCCGTAAGCACGGCATCGGCACTGGCGAGATGACTGATGACCAGCTTCTCGATCACCAGTCCGCACTTCTCCACACATTTGTGCAGGTTCTGCGCGGCCGATACCGAGCCGGTGACGATGTGCACGTTGACGTCGAGACGCACTGCGCTCATGCCCACCGGATCCTGGATTCCTTCCTGGCCATCCACCACGAACTCCTGCGGCAGCACGTGCAGTACCTGCTGGTCGGCAGGCACCGGAATGGCCGAGCCGTTTTCGACCACGGCGTCCACATCCTTCTGCTGCACCTCACGGTGCTTGATCGCTGCCACACCGGACTTGGTGACGCTCTTGATGTGCGTGCCGGTGATAGCCACATGCGCCATGCGCGCGCGGCAGTTGGCCATGTGCTCGGCGTTCTCCACCGCGCGCTGAATGGCCTGCACGGTGGCATCGATGTTGGCGATCACGCCCTTCTTCAAACCCTTGTTCGGGTGCTGGCCCAAGCCCACCACTTGCAGCTTGCCGTCTGGTGTCACTTCGCCGACGAGCGCGGCCACCTTGGAGGTGCCGACGTCCAGCGCGAAGACATAATGGGGTTCTGGTTTGCGACTCATGGTGTAGCTCCGGGTACGACGCCATCGGGCACTGCGGAAGGCGCCGGTGCATCAGGGATAAAAGTCTTTTCAGTGGCGGCGGCCGCGGCATCGACGCTCTTCCAGCCCACGGCAAAGCCGTTGGCGTAGCGCAGGTCGATACGGGCCACCGATTCCAGCCGGCGGTTGAGCGCCGGCAGCACAATGTTCTTGAGGCGCTGCACCTGCTCCACCGGATTGCTGCGGCCAAAGCGCAGGCTGATGCCGCTATGGGTGCTGCCAATCCATTCGCCGCGCGCATCAAGCGTGAGGCCTGCGAGGGTGAGCGGGGTTTCAGCGAGGCGGTCCACCAGCTGGGTGTAGATCGCCATCACCTCGGGCGCGCGTGCAGCTTCGCCGCCCAGCTGCGGCAGAGTGGCGGGCAGCAACACGCTGCCGGGTGCAAACACCACACCTTCGGTGGAAAGCGCCTCGCCCTCGCCCCAGCGCGCAAAAGGCTCGCGCTCGGTGATGCGCACGCCCAGCCGCGCCGGCCACTGACGATCAATGCGCACATGGGCCACCCAAGGCAGGCGCTCCACGGCGCTGCGCAGGCCATCGAGATCCAGCTCGAACAGCTTGCCGTCGATGAGCGGTGCAGCGGCAGCGCGCACTTCATCGGGCTGCACATTGGCGAGCTTGCCGGTGATGGCCAGCTCGCGCACGGGGGTATCGAAGCGCTGCAAGGCGGCGCGGGCGAGTCCCAGTGTGGCCACTACCGCCACCACGCTGATCGCCAGGCGCCGCAGCGCCGGCGGCAGACTGGCCTCGGCCGGTGCGCGCTCCTGGCGGCTGTGGGCGGAGCGAGTGAGGGGGGCGGTCATGGCGAGGGTGCTCACAGCGACGCTTCCGCGGTGGGCGGCAGCGTGGCTTCCAGCAGCGACCAGCAGAGATCGGCATAGCTCATGCCACGCGCCTTGGCGGCCATGGGCACCAGCGAGTGCGAGGTCATGCCCGGCAGGGTGTTGAGCTCCAGCAGCTGTGGCTGGCCGTCGGCACCCATCAGGAAATCCACACGACCCCAGTCCTTGCAGCCCACCAGCGCAAAGGCCTGCAGCGACAGCGCCTGCATGCGCGCCTCGATCTCCGGGGCCAGACCTGCCGGGCAGAGGTAGCGGGTGTTGTCGCTCAGGTACTTGGCGTTGTAATCGTAGAACTCGCCATCGGGAATGATGCGAATCACGGGGAGCGCCGCGCCGCGCAGCACCGGGCAGGTGTACTCCGAGTGATCCGCCCCGCCGTCGATGAAGCGCTCGGCCATCACCACGCGGCCGCTCGCGCCCTGAGCATCGGCAAAGGCCTGCGCCACTTGCGCAGCACTCTTCACCTTGGTCACACCCACGCTGCTGCCATCGGCGGCAGGCTTGAGGATGAAGGGATAGCCGAAGTGGCTCGCAGCGGCTTCGGCCTCCGCCCCATTCGCCACCACGCGGAAGTCCGGCGTCGGCAGCCCTTCGGCTTTCCAGATGCGCTTGGTGGCGAGCTTGTCCATGGCAATGGCCGAAGCCGCCACGCCCGAGCCGGGATATGGCAGGCCGAGCAGATCGAGAATCGCCTGCACTGTGCCGTCTTCACCGCCAGTGCCATGCAGAATATTGAAGACGCGGCTGTAGCCCTCGCTCTTGAGTGCGAAGAGCTGAGCTGGCGTGCTGATGTTGAGGCCCACCGCGTCGACCCCGCGTTCGAGCAGGGCCTTGGTCACGCCTTCGCCGCTCCACAGCGACACCTGGCGCTCGGCGGACCAGCCGCCCATGAGCACGGCCACCTTGCCGAAATCCTTCGGATTCGTTGTGGTGCTCATGCGGTGTCCCCTACCACTTTCACTTCAGCCTGCAGCGCCACGCCGGTCTGCACTTTCACGGTGTCGTGCAGATGGCCGATGAGCCGCTCCACATCGGCAGCCGTGGCACCGTCTTCAGTCAGCACGAAATTGGCGT
This sequence comes from uncultured Sinobacteraceae bacterium, assembly GCA_947085665.1. Taxonomy (GTDB): domain Bacteria; phylum Pseudomonadota; class Gammaproteobacteria; order Nevskiales; family Nevskiaceae; genus Stagnimonas. Next base: position 7,707 of record CAMTXV010000061.1, read on the forward strand.
GCTGCACCGACACCACAGCCCCGCCGATGCGATGGCCCTTGAGGCCACAGCTTTCGATGAGTCGCGCGGCGTAGTCGCCGGGCGGATTGCGGAAGGTGGAGCCCGCACTCGGCTTGCCCACCGGCTGAGTGGCCTTGCGCTGCGCCAGCGACTCGCGCGTGAGGCGCTCGTGGCTGCCATCGGTATCGGGCATGACGGCAAAACGCGCAGCGATGAAGCCCATCGCGCGCGCGGGCGCCTCCACATGGCGGTAGCGGAACACGAAGTCGCCCGCAGGCAGCCACTCGGTGCCGCCATCGCGGCGGATGATTTCGGCCTCGCGTACCTGCGGCCAGGTTTCGCCGCCCCAAGCCCCGGCATTCATGGCCAGCGCGCCCCCCACCGTGCCGGGAATGCCCGCCATGAAGCCCAGACCCGCCAGCTGCTGGTCGCGCGCGAACTTGGCGAGACGTGCGCAGTGCGTGCCGGCTTCGGCGTGCACCACGCCATCCTCAAACCGTAACGCATCGAGCGCGCCGTGCAGGTGGATGACCGTGCCGGCAAAGCCGCCGTCGCGTACCAGCAGATTGCTGCCCAGGCCCAGCCACAGCACCGGCTCGTCCACTGGAAGACTGCGCACGAACGTGATGAGGTCTTCGCGGTCGGCGGGCTCGAAGAAGGTCCGGGCCGGGCCGCCGACACGCCAGGTGGTGTGACGGGCCAGGGGCTCGTGGTGCTTGAGCTTGCCGCGCACGTTCGATTGCGGAGTGCGGATTGCGGAGTGCGGAGTGCTCATGGCGCGGCTCCCAAGCACTGCTGTGCCTGACCGCAGCGCGGCCCAAGCCGCGTCGCGCCATTCGCAGCCGCTGCTAACGCGGCGGGTCTGCACATGGCGCGGCTCCATACACCAGCACCAGAAGCCCGGGTGTGCTGCCCACGTCGCCTGCGCCCACCGTGAGCAGCACGTCGCCGCTCTGCACGATGCCACGCAGGGCTTCCGGAACTTCGGCCACGCTCTTCAGCACCACCGGCTCCACCTTGCCGCGGGCACGAATGCCGCGCGCCAGCGCCTTGCTGTCGTAGCCGGCGATGGGGGCTTCGCCGGCGGCGTAGACCTCCAGCAGCAACAGCGCATCCACGCCGGAGAGCACCTCGCAGAATTCGTCGAAGAGATCGCGGGTACGCGAGTAGCGGTGTGGCTGGAAGGCCACCACCAGCCGCTGCGCGGGATGCGCGCTGCGTACTGCTTCGAAGGTGGCGGCTAGCTCGCGCGGGTGATGGCCGTAGTCGTCAATCAGCGTCACGGCAGCCTCGCCCACGGTGAGCACGCCGTGCGGCTCGCAGCGGCGACCCACGCCGGCAAAGTGCGACAGCGCCGTGCGCATCGCCGCGGGTGTCACGCCCAGCTCGCGGGCAATGGCAATGGCGGCCAGCGTGTTCTGCACGTTGTGGCGGCCCGGCAGGTTGAGGTGCATCTCTTCGCGCGTGCCATCGGCAAACAGCACAGTGAAGTGCGAGCCGCTGCCTTCGGGGCGCACGTCGATGGCGCGCACATCAGCGTCTTCTGCGAAGCCATAGGTGAGCACCGGGCGACCGATGGTGGGCAGCAGTTCGCGCACCACGGCGTCATCCACGCAGAGCACCGCGAGGCCGTAGAACGGCAGGCGGTTGAGAAACTCCACGAAGGTGGCTTTCAGCTTGCCGAAGTCACCGCCATAGGTTTCGAGATGATCGGCATCGATATTGGTGACGGCCGCGACCATCGGCGAGAGGTGCAGAAAGCTGGCGTCACTTTCGTC
>CAMTXV010000062.1:0-25640 GCA_947085665.1 uncultured Sinobacteraceae bacterium
AGCCGATGGTTGTTCCATCGGCAAACTGCGTGACGCTGCAATGCCCAAAAACAGTCCCGCCCCGAAGGGTTGCTGCTCAAAATCCCGTGATGCCGCGTTGCTCGTCTAGCCAAGGCTCCAGCCTTGGCGTCAACTCGCGCCTTGCCTGACGGGATTTTGAGCAGCAACGCAGCGATGAAATGAATGTCAACACACCCTAGCGCCTCACAGTCGCGCTGGCGCTCGGCATCGGCCACGGTGGCGATGAAATCGCGCACTGCAACCACCGTGGGTTTGGTCTTCGCCTCAGTCATGGCGGGCTCCGGTCAGGGTTTGCGGCGGGCGTCCTTGCGGCGAAAGTAGAGCACCTTTTCCACCCGCGCCACACGCTCGCCGCGAGCATCCATCACATCGACCACATAGGTGGGCGTGTAGCGCTCGCCGCTGGCGGTTTCGGCCTGCACCTTGGCGAGGTCTTCGGCGGTGAGCGTGAACACCGCGCGCACCGTGCCCTTGCCGGGCCGCTGAAAATCAATGCTCGCGGCCTTGTCCCACACCACATAGTCCTTGCCCAGGCGGGCAATGAACATGAGCATGTAGAAGGGATCGCACATGGAATACAGGCTGCCGCCAAAGTGCGTACCCACGGCGTTGCGGTTGTTGCGCGTCTCGCGCATTTCGACCACGACGCGGCTGTAGTCCGGCGCGATGTCGACCACGCGGATACCCGCACCGCGATACGGCCCCCAGAAGTTGAGGTAGGTCTTGAACAGCCAGGGCTTCTTGAAAAACTGATCACGCAGGTTCATCGCAGGGCCTTCCAAAAAAGTGGTGCTGGCATTCTCCCGCCTCGTCCAACACGGCGGCAATGACTTCCCGGGTTACGAGAACACCACGGTCTTGTTGCCGTGCACGATCACGCGTTCCTCCACATGCCAGCGCACGGCGCGCGCGAGCACCTGGCGTTCGAGGTCGCGGCCTAGGCGGCGCAGGTCCGGCACGCTGTGGCGGTGGCTCACGCGGCCCACGTCCTGCTCGATGATCGGCCCCTGGTCGAGATCGGCCGTCACGTAATGCGCGGTCGCGCCAATCAGCTTCACGCCGCGGTCATCGGCCTGCTGGTAGGGGTCCGCACCCACGAAGGCGGGCAGAAAACTGTGGTGGATGTTGATGATCTTGTGCGGCCAGGCCGCCACGAAACCGGCCGAGAGAATGCGCATATAGCGGGCCAGTACGATGAAATCAGCCTGGCCATCGAGCAGCGTGCGCATGCGCGCTTCGGCCTCGGCATGTGTGCTGGCATCAATCGGTACGTGCTCGAAGCGCACGCCGAAGCTCTCGACCGCTTCGCGCAGATCCGGGTGGTTGCTGATCACCACCGGAATCTCCACCCGCAGCTCGCCGCGCGAGTAGCGCCACAGCAGCTCCATCAGCGCGTGGTCGTGCTTGCTGACAAGAATGGCCATGCGCGGCTTGATGGCCGCAAAGCTGATGCCCCAGTCCATGGCGTAGGGCCTGCCCACCACTTCGCCAAAGGCGCGCACCAGCGCCTCGCCAGTCACGTCAAGCGTGGGCGTTTGAAATTCCAGGCGCAGAAAAAACTTGCCGCCGAAGGCATCGCTGGAGTGTTGGTCCAACTCGGTGATGTTCACCCCGTGGTGATACAGAAACGTGGTGACGGCAGAGACGATGCCGGGCTTGTCGGGGCAGGTGACGCGCAGGCGCGCGGTGGTTTCGGGTGAGGTGGTCATCGGGTTTGCATCAGGCCGCAGGCAGCAGGGATTTCAGCTTCGTCATTTCTTCGGGGAACCAGGGCCCATTCGCTTTCAGTGCTTCACTGGCGATGGCACGGGCTTCGTCATCGCGTTGCAGCAACAGCAGCGATTGCACGCGCGCCTGGGCGTTCTTGAGGCGGTTGATGCCGTAGGCCTTCTCGGCCGCTTTGGCAAACCAGGGCAGCGCCAGGGCATCGTCGCCGCGCGCCGCCAGCAGGCGGGCGTAGCGGTTGGCATACACATAGTCGTCCGGGTAGACCAGCACCAGTTGGTCGAGCAGGGCCAACAGTTTCGCCTCTTCGCCAGCGGCTTCGTAGAACACGCGCAGGTTGTCGGCCGCGTTGCGATCGGCTTTGGTGCTCTTGGCAATTTTCGGTTCGAAGTAGGCGATGCCCTTCTTGAAGGTTGCCGCCTTGGCCGCCGCATCGCCACGCAGGGCATGCAGCTCCGCCAGTGCGAACACTGCGCTACGCGCATCAGCACAGCCCTGGCGTGGCGCCAGCACCGTGCGACTCAGCAGCGCCTCAAAACGTGGCGCCTGCGCTTGCAGAAATGTGCGGCGCTGCTCGCTGGCTTCCGGCGTGCTGCAGTCCAGCGCCGTGTCGAGGTCGTATGGGCTTTCGCAGTCCAGCTCGCCGGTGAGCGCTTTTTCAGCCGCCACTAGGCAGGCCTGCGGCAGCTTGGCCTTGGCCGCGGCCTTCAACGAGAGCCGCGCCAGCGTGCGCTGCGCCACCCGATCTTTCGTGACGGCCACGCGCGTGGGCTCGGGCAGTGCGGCGAACCAGTCCAGCCCCTGCAGTCCCTCGTTGCGGGCGAGATAAGCCGCCAGCACCGTGCGGGTGGCCCCGAGGCTCTGCTTGCCGCCGGCAGCGGCGCGCGCGCTCAGGGCATCGAGCGTGGTGTTGCGGCGGGTGATGGCGGCGAGCTCTGGGTAGAACTGCTTGCGCGTGCGCTCGGCACTGATGCGCCCCAGCTCCTCAGCCTCGCCGTTGAGCACCACATAGCTGGGCAGCGCCTTCACGGCAAAGCGCTCTTTCAGCGCTGCGCCCTCGGGGGAGTCGGCATCCACCGACAGCACCACGCTGCTGCGCTCCACCCGCGCCCATTCAAGGCCGGTGAGCACGTTCTTCTTCATGAAGTAGCAGCTGTAGCACCAGGGCGCGTGGAAATCGAGCAGCAGCGGTGCCTGCTTGGCCCGGGCTTCAGCCAGGGCATGGTCAAAGCCTGCATCGCTGGCACCGGCGGCCTGAGCCAGCAGCGACAGCAGCGCGGCAGCAGCCAGAGTGGGCAGGCGGAACATGGGCGGGCTCGGCAGCGGCAAAAGGGCCGCTATTTTCGCCCATGCCCGCCGTGCGCGGGCGCTGCGGTATTACGGCAGCGGCGGCAGGGACTTCGGCGCGTCTGCCGGCGGCTTGGCGGGGTAGACGATGCGCGCGTTGTAAGCCTTGCCGTTGGCCGGGTCGTGGATGTTGGAAACGCCGCGGTATTCCAGCAACTGCTTGGTGGCGGGGTCGTAGACGAGGTTGAGATCCGGCGCCAGATACTTCAGCAGCGAATCGGCCTGCACCAGTAGCTTCACCGCCGGCTTGCCGTCGAAGGTGGTGTCGCCCACCTTGCTCACCTTGAAGCGGTAGCTATCAAGCTGGCCGGCCACCACGAAGCGGAAGTTCACCACCTCGCCCTTCACCAACCGGCCGAGGTTGTCCTGAATGGCGTGGTTGAAGCCGGAGTCTGCCGCCGTGAGACCCTCGCGCTTCAAGGTTTTGCGTTTCTCCTTGCCGCCAGAGATTTTCAGCAGTTCGATGCTCTCTCCGTTGGCGGTAATCGCCTCGGCATAGCCCTCGCCCGGCAGGTCGAAGCGGAACTTGGGCACGAAGGCATCGGCGCGGTAGTCGAGCGTTTTCTTGCCCACTTCCTTGCCGTCCGGCGTGTAGTAGCGAATGGTGCTGGCCACTTCCTTGCCGCCTTCCATCACCGGACTGTGCACCTCGGTGTAGAGGTACTTACCGCTCTTCAGCTCATAGGCGTAGCCGTAGAAGCTCTGCGCGGCCGCAGTGCCGGCGCTGAGCAGCGCGAGCGTCACCGTCATAGCGCGAAGGGGTTTCATCCAGAAAGTGGTCATGGCGTTGGTGTGGTTGGCAACAGTGGGGCGAAATCGTAGGCCTGTCCAAATGTAGGCGAAGTGAACGGCGCCAGTGCAGGCCCGGCCGTGGAGAGCGCCAGCGCGAGATCAGCCACCGGCTGCTGCTGGCTCTCGTCTGACAGCTCGAACGTGCCGAAGTGCACTGCCAGCGAAGCGGCAGCAGCCAGCTGCTGATGCGCCTGCACGGCCTGCGCGGGGTCGATGTGCTGGTAGGCCGTGAGCCAGCGCGGCTGATAGGCGCCGATGGGCAGCAAGGCCAGGCGCATGGGGCCGAAGCGATCTCGTGCGGCTGTGAACTGCGGCCCCATGCCGGTATCGCCCGCGAAATACACCGGCCCTCCCGCGGTTTCGATGACATACGACAGCCAGAGGCTGCGGTTGCGCCCGGTGAGGCCGCGCCCGCACCAGTGCACGCTCTGCGCCCCATGCAGCTTGCGGCCGTTGGGCAGGGTGGCGGCCTGCCACCAGTCCAGCTCGACGATACGGCTGCGCGCGATGCCGGCCTTGAGCAGCGTGGGTGCTTCGCCCAGGCCCACGTAGAACAGGGGATCGTGCGCGGCCTGCAGGCGCATGAGCGTGGGCAGATCAAGATGGTCGTAGTGGTTGTGGCTGATCAGCACCGCGTCGATGCGCGGCAAGTCTTCAAAGCGCAGCCCCGGCGGCACGAAGCGACGGGGGCCCGCCCACTGCACGGGGCTCGCCCGCTCGCTCCAGATGGGGTCGGTCAGCAGATTCAGGCCGTCGGCCTGAATCAATACCGTCGCGTGATTCACCACCGTCACCCTGAGCGCGCCCTCGCCCACCTTCGCTGCCGGTTTGGGGCCTGGCGGAATCGTGAGATCACGCACCCACACACCCGGCTCGCGCTGCCAGTAGTAGCGGATCAGATCCAGCAGATTCTTCTCGAACGGTTCCGCGTTGTGGAAGCGCTCGCCGTCGAAGTGATCGCTGACCGGGCCGGTGTGGGCAGGGCCTTCGCTGCAGGCCGAGAGCGCCAGAAGCGTGCAAAGCATGAGGGGCAGAATTCGCATGACACCAGCATACGGCCACGTCAGTGGCATCGCTCACATCAGCCTAGCGTCAGCCCCAGCGCGATCAGTGTCGGCAGCAGCCAAAACGCCACGCGCTGCCCCGGCATGCTGGCGGCAAACAGCAGCAGCAGGGCCACACCCGCAAAGCGCAGGGGCCCCAACAGCCAGTTGATCGGCGTGTAGACGGCTGCGAGATAGAGCCACTTCTCGCTGGGATAGACGCGCATCGCCACCGTCTCGCCCTCGTCATAGAAGCGCCCACCGGGAATTTTGGTGGTCTTGAAGGGATGGTTCGGCAGGCGCGGATTCACCACCGCGCGGCCCAAGAAGCAGTTGGCGCGGTGGCGGCTGATGCAGCTGTCCTGCGCCACTTGCACCTCGCCCACCACGGCTTCGCCCGCCTGCAACAGCCACAGGCGATAGCCGGCTTGCAGCGCCGCCAAGGTGAGAAACGCGGCGCAGCACCAGAGCAGAATCACCCGATGCACCGGCGTGCCGCCCTGCGTCACCGGCATCACGAAGGGCTTGCGGCTCATGGCAGACGCAGCTCAACCCTTCGATTCTGGGCACGGCCTTCGAGGGTGGTGTTGGCGGCGACAGGCTGGGTCGCGCCGAAGCCATCGGCCTTGAGGCGCGCAGCCAGGCCGGCATCGAGCTGGATGAGCGCAGCACGCACCGCCTCGGCGCGGGCGAGTGAGAGCGCTTGGTTACGGGCCGTATCGCCGCGCGAATCCGTGTGGCCTGCAAGGGTCAGCAACCCCGCAGGTGCAGCGCGGATGGCCTCTGCAATGGCTGGCAGATTGGCCTGCGATTCCGCACGCAGCACGGCGGAGCCGAAGTCGAAATAGAGGCCCGGCAGGGTGATGCGCTTCTGCTCCTTGAGCGCGGTGGCGAGGGTGCGCGGTGGGGCGGGATAGTCGATGCGCACCGCGCGCAAGGTGGTGCTGCCAATGCGCCATTGCAGCGCCAGCGCATTGGCGGGGTCATCGAGAAATTGCAGCTCGGCATCCATCGTCTGGCCGTTCTTCGCCGTGAATTTTCCACTCGCCACCAGCACCGGCAGGCGCTGCGCCACGCCATTCACCAGCACGCTCAAGTGGCCGGTGGACTGCCGCTGCAACTCGCCCTTGAAGCTCACCCCGCTGCCGGCCATCAGAGCGCCGGCGAGATCCATGACCGACCCTGTCGCTCCGGGCACTGCGGCGAGTGCGGTGGCCATGAAGCGGTCCTCCCCCACCAGTGCGAAGCGGCTCTTGCCACTCGCCTTCAAGTCATTGAGGACCGCAGCAGAAGCCCCCAGCGCGGTGGTGCCGGGGTAGTCCTCCTCGGTATTGGCCTCGAAGCGGCTGCGATAGCTGCGCGCGGTGGCGAGGTCGGCATCGTGCAGCAGGCGCTCGCTCTCGAAGCGCTCGGGCTTGCCGTCTGCGCGCGGCTGCTCGGTGTTGTAGAGCAGCCGCCAGCCCTCAGCGCTGCGGGCCAGAAGGCGCTTGCGGCTCTCGTAGTCGCCGCTGGGCTCGGCGATGGCGGTGGTCACGGCGAGGCCGGCCATCAAGGGCACGCGTGCCGGCTCGGCCGCCACGGCGCTGCTCAGCCAGAGCAGTCCCAGCAGGGCTAGGTGCTTCACAGCTGCTCGATCACGCCGCGCGCGAGCGCTTCCAGGCGCTTGCCCAGCCCGTCAGATTGCGTGGTGTTGGTGACGTTGAAGCTGAGCAGCCGCGTGCCCTTGCGCACCGTCAGCGTCTGGCCGGCCACCTGATGCGCGCCAAAGCGCTCGCCAAAACTGGCGGACGCAAGCCAGGCCTCATCGCCGAGGTCTTCAATCTCGCGGCCGGATTTCTTGCTCTGATCGCCGGTCTGGCTGTTCACCAGGCCACTGAGCTTGCCCTGCATCTCGGCAAGGCTGTTGAACACGGTCTGCGCCATGGCCAGGTCTTCGCTCTCGCTGATCTGCACCATGAACATCGTCATGTTGCCCACCCCGCTGCTGCCGGCCCAGACGCAGTTCTCCGGGTCGTCTGCCATGAGCCCCGCCTCCAGCCGCAGCAGGGCGCTGACCTGCTCGGCGTTCACCAGTTCGCAGGCCTTGGGCATGGGCTTGCCGGCAACCGTCTTGGGTGCTGCCGGTGCATCGAAGGAGGGCCAGGCCTCGGTCGCAGCCGGTGCCGCATCACTCGCCTTGTTGCAGCCGGCGAGTGCGATGAGCGTGCAGAGCGTGAAGGTCGCGAGGCGCATGGCAATCCCCCTTCAGAGCTTGGGCGCGGTCACGCCGGTGAAGCGCGTGCGCACCTTGGCACCATCGCTGGACTGCGCGTGGATCAGTCCGTCGTCGCCGATGTAGGCCTTGGCAGGCTCCTTGGGCTGCGGCAGGCCTTGCAGGTCGAGCTGGTAGCTGTAGACGGTGGTGGCGACGCCGCCCACCGTCTCGCGACCGAGCTTCTTGCAGTCGAACAATTTCAGCTTGCCGCTGCGCAGCTCGGCATTGAGCTGCTGTTCGTTCTTCACGAAGTTGGGCGGGCCTTTCATCCACTGGCCATCGAGCTGCATATACATCTGGCCGCCGGTGATGATCGCCTCGGTGCGCATGCCCTCACCGAGGTCGCTCACGCTGTGGCGCGACGGCTGCGCAGCGGTTTTCTCCACGGCTTTCAGGTAAGGCTCGCAGGCGGCTTCGAGCGCGGCGGCGGGCAGTGTGGCGAGCAACAGTGCGGTGGCGAGGCAGGCTTTCATGGTCAACTCCAAGGGGTGGGGCTTCGGTGAGACAAACGGGGCGATGCGCACTAACCGGACATCAGCGCCCCACCACGCCCACGCCCGGTACGCCCAGGCCCAGGCAGTAGGTCTGCTGCTTCTTGGCGCGGAACACGCAGGCGTCACCACCCCCCACGGCGCTGTTGAAGCCGGCGCGGAACACGCCCTCGCCTGCCGGGTCGCGACTGGTCACGTTGCCGCCCTCGGAGTTCTCGCTCTTGCCGATGGTGACCACCGCGTTGCCGCTGGCGTTGTAGGCCGCCACCATGCGGTCCTTGCCGATCAGGCCGGAGCCCACCGTGCCATCGGCCGCAAAGGCATGGGCCACGCCGGAGCCATCGTTGTTGGCCGCGAGTGCCGCGCCGTTCTGGCTGCCGTTGCCCACGGCCACCAGGCCGGTGCCGGGGGTGGATGGGTTCTCGCCTGCCGCAGCCACCTGCTTGCCGCCCTTGTCGTACAGCCGCAGCGCCACGCCCTTGCCCGGCAGGCTGCCAAGGCGCGCTGCGGGAATGCCGTCTTTCTCCACCAGCAGGCCCACCGTGCTCGCCGAGGCGGTCAGCCCAGCTGCGATGGCCTCGCCATTGAGCACCTCGACCACTGCCTTGCTTTCTCCCGCCACCATCTGCGCCGTGTAGCTGCCGCTCTGCACGCCAATGCGCGCCGGCCCGGCCGGCTGGGCGAGCAGGCCAATCTGGTTGCCGCCATCGAAACCCAGCAGCAGGAAGCCATCGGCACTGAGGCGCAGCACCGGCTTGCCGCCGTTGCCCAGCACGGTGAAAGGGGCTTTGAACGCACCCTTCTCCAGCGCCGCAAGACGCGCTTCCAGCGCCTTCACCTGGGCTTCGAGCAGCTGCACGTTGACGTTGCCCAGCGAGTCCGCCGCGGTGCCGTTTTGCGGGCCGCCCGTGTTCACCTCAATGGGCTGGCGTCCGGGAATGTGCAGCGCACCGCCGCGCCCGCCCACTGTGGGCGCCGAGGGCGGGCGGTTCTCGATCTGCTTGATCTCGGCATCGGTGATGGGCGGTGGCGGCGGGGGCAACTGGCCAGGGCTTGGCGAGGGCTGGATGGAAGTGGCCTGTGCCAGCAAGGGCAGCAACAGCAGCAGAGCGGAGAGGCGGCGCAGCGGCAGGGCTTCAGTCATGGCGGGTTCCGTGTTGAGGGAGAGCAGTTGAGGGAGGGCACTCGATCAAACGAGGACGCCCTCCAAAACCGGACAGCCGCCAGAGCAGGGCCACCACGCCGAGGTTGATCAGCAGCAACGTGCCCTTGAACAGCAGCGCGCCCAGCAGAAAGGGGCTCACCAGAAAGGCGCTGGCCTGCAGCTGCCACAGCGCCATCGCCAGCTGTGTGCCCTGCACCAGCAGCAGTGCCGCCATCAGCACCAGTAGCGTGCGCAGGCCGAGCCGCCTCACAGCGCGACACCGCGCGGCACCAGCGCCTTCAAATTGAGCGTGTAATGGCAGTAGCCGAAGGAATCGGTGCGCACCGCACCCAGCGGCCCCATGGTCAGCAGGTTGAAGGCCGAGACGCTGACGCGCTGCACGAGGCCAGTCATGTGCCAGTCCACCGTCACGGTCGCTGCCGGGCGCTCGCCGGGGGCGCGGGTGAGATCGCCCACATCGCCGCCCACCTGCACGCTGACGGCACTCACCTGCGGATAGCCCTGGCGCAGCACCTCGGCCGCACCCGTGACGCGCGCCCACTCCGGCAGCTGCACATGGAACACATCGCGGCCAGCAGTGGCGGTATCGCTGATGTGGAGTGCAGCCACCCCGCGCGGCGGCGCGCTGCCGCCCCAAGGTTGCAGCAGCGCCATGAGGCCCGGCAGCAGCAGACCCGCCGGCGCACCCACGAAGTTGGTACAGGTGCCGGGGTTGGCGCAGTCCAGCAGGCGCAGGTAGCGCGAGGGAATGTCGGCCTCGACCCAGGCGGGCTCGAAGCGCACGGGGCTGATGGCCGACAGCACCTGATCGGCGCGCAGCACCGTGAGGCGCGCCTCGGTGGGCACGAGGCCGGTAAGATCGGTTGGCAGCTTCACCAGCAGCTTGTGATCGGCCCACTCCAGCGGCGTCAGCGTGAGCGTGCCGATGGGCGCGGGCAGCGTCACCTGCACCGTGCCGCGCTGGCGACCGAAACAGGTGCCCTGCAAGGCGAACTCGCCATCGGGCGTGAGCCGGTTGCCATCGGCCAGCACGCGGCTGATGCGCGGCGTGTTGCCGTTGGCCGCACACCAACCGGCCGGGTCGCCGCGATAGCTCAGTGCTGCCGTGCCAACGTTGCCGCCGACGCGCCGCATCGTGTTGCTGTTGCGTTGGGCCCGCTCGGCTTGCGCGCTGTGGGTTACGACGTTTCTGGCCTGCATGTCACTGTGCTGCGTGCTGAAGGCTTCGGCATCCAGCTGGCCAAAGAAGTAGCCGCGCAGCTGGGCATTGCCCTGAGCGATGATGTCGGGACTGCTGAAGTTGCCGATGGGCGTGCCGATTCGTTCGGGCACGCCGCGCTCGCCACCGGCGGTGATCTCCTGCAACAACTGCTGCTTGGCGGCCGCCGCCGGCATGGCCCGATCGCCCCACTGCACAGCAGCGTCATCTGGCGCGGTGAGCAGGCGCAGCACGCCGGCGGGCTCAGCTGCCGCAGCACGCTGGAGGTGCTGGGTGTTGGCGGGCGCGAGGCGCTGCATGCGCTGCATCTGCTGGGCCGCAGCGGGTGCGGTGGCGAGGGCGGCGGCGAGCAGCACGAGGGGGCGAAGGGTCATGGCGGCGAGTCCTTGGATGGGCGTCACCCGCTCAAACGCGCCGCTGCGCCGCAACCGGACATTGCAGACGTCTTAGGAGCGTTGTCATTGCCTGCGACAAACCCCTCCCCCAGCCCCTCCCCGCAAGGGGGAGGGGAGCTGAATACAGGACGCCCTCACCGTTGAGAACGCAGCGTTGCCCTCCCCCCTGCGGGGAGGGGCTAGGGGCGGGGGTGCTGCTGCGAAAGCTAGGGCAGCTTCAGCATCCGTCGCTGCACCGTCGGGCTCTGTGCATCATCGAAGCGCGCACTCGCCGCAGCCGCCTCGTCTTCGAGCTTTTGCGCCGCCGCCAAGTCGCCGCTGGCAAGCAACACCTCGGCGCGGATGCGTTGCAGGTAGGGACCCATGCGCACATCGCGGAAGCCAGTGACCTGATTCCACAAAGCCAGCGCGGCCGCACTCTGCCGATCGGCTTCGGCTGCCTGGCCCTGAGCCAGCGCCACGCGCGCCAGCCCGCCGTGGGCGAGTGCGATATGCGCAAACTGTCGGCCTTCGGCCACCGCCAGAACGGCCTCGAACTGTGCGCGGGCCGCGGCTGTTTCGCCCTGTCCCAGCAGGAAGCGTCCCCAGCTTTCGCGCACGGCCATCACAGGCTGATTCCGTTCGGCATCGTTGGCGAGGTAGGCATCGAGCGCCGCCTTGAGCTCACGTCGCGCTTCCGTCGTGCGGCCGGCACGCACATAGGCCTCGCCGAGCAGGCGGCGGGCGAGCCGAGGCGCAAACTCGAAGGGAGCCTGCTGCTGCAAGAAGGCCGCAGCGGCCTCCAGCATCGGCAGGCCCTCCAGCGGCCGCCCTTCCGCCGCAAGCCGCTCGCCGTAGTTCTGGTAGAGCGTGGCCAGATCGCGGTCGAGTGTCTCCAGCGGCGGCAGCAGCGGGATGAGCCGCGCGTATTCGCGGTGCGCTGCCTCGCGTTCACCCGCCAGATGCAGGGTGCGCGCTGCATTGGCGCGCGGGCCCCAGGCGGCGGGGGAATCAGCCCCGGTGGTGCGCTCGGCGTAGTCCGCTGCCTGGCTGAAGGCCTGGCCAGCCTCGGCGAACTGACCGGCCTGCTGGTGGGCAATGCCCAGATTGCCCCAGAGTGTTTGCAGCTCGGCATCGTTGCGGTCCGGCAGCGTCATGGCCAGCGCAATGACTTCGCGGAAATGAACAATGCTCTGCGGCAGGCGCTGGTTCACCTGCTCGAAACCCGCCAGCTCCATCAACGCCGTGACGTGGCCGCGACTCTGCGGAGCCCCTTGCCGATACAGCGCCACGGCGGTCTCGAAGGCCTGTTGCGCGGCGGGTAGCTCTGTCGAGTCCATTTGCAGCCGCAGGCCCTCGTTCACCCACCAGTGGCCGCGCCGCTCGGTGCTGGTATCGCCAGCGGTCTTGAGCAGTGCATCGGCCTGAGCCTGCAGGGCCGTGCAGCGCACTGCATCGGCAGCCGCACAGGCGCGCGCGCCCTGCTCCACCGCATCGTCGAGGATGTTCGGGTGATGCGGCCCGTAGTGGGTGCGCACCAGTGCGAGCTGCTCGGCTTGCAGGGCGGCGTAGCGCGCGTCCTCGCGCAGCTCGCGATAGAGATCGGCCACCGTGCGCAACAGTTCAATCTGCACCGGCGGGTCATCGGCGAAGCGCGACTTGATCTTGGGCACGGCGAGGTCGAGCAGCGCCCGCGCGCTGATCTGTCCGCGCGGCGTGTCGCTGGCAATGCGCGGGTCACTGGCCTTGAACACCTCCACCAGAAAGCCCTTCACCGCCTCGGCGCGGCGCGCCTCCTCATTGGCGCGCTGCGCCTGCCAGAGCACGCCGCCAAGGCCCAAACCCAGCACCAATAGCAGCAGCGCGGCAAAGCCCAGTGGCGCGCGGTTGCGGCGGATGAACTTCACCGTGCGCTGCCGCCGTGTAATGCGCCGCGCGGCAATGGGCAGGTGGGCGAGATGGCGTGCGAGGTCGCTCGCAAAAGCCTCCATCGAGGCATAGCGGCGGGCGGGGTCGGGTTCGAGCGCCTTGGCGAGAATCGCATCGAGATCACCCCGGAGTGCGGCCTGCTGCGCACGCGCTGCGCGGCTTGATGCCAGTGCCGCCTCCCCGCGTTCACTGCCCATCGCGCCCAGGCGCGAGCGGATGGCGAAGGGCTTCGCCCCCGTCAGCATCTCGTAACTCATCACGCCCAAGGCGAACACATCGGTGGCGACGGTGATCGCGCCGCCTGCGAGTTGCTCTGGTGCGGCGTAGTCCGGCGTGGCTGCGCGGCCCGTGACCTGCGTGAGTGCGGCCTCGGCATCGCAGTCGTCATCCAGCAGCTTGGCGATGCCGAAGTCGAGCAGCTTCACCTCGCCCGCTGCGGTGACCAGCACGTTGGCGGGCTTGAGATCCCGATGCACGACCAGCCTTGCATGCGCGGCCTGCACGGCCGAGGCAACCTGCTGGATCAGCGCGATGCGCTGCTGCACGTCCAGCGACCGCTGCGTGCAGTACTGGGTGATGGGCAGGCCCTCGACGTATTCGAGTGCGAGCCAAGGCTGCCCCGGATGTTCTGACCCCTGGTCAGCCAGACCGGCATCGTAGAAGCGCGCGATATGCGGGTGCTCAAGCCCTGCCAGCACATTGCGCTCGCGGGCGAAGCGCGCCTTCAGTGCGCCGGCGATGAGATGTGCATGCGGCAGCTTGAGCGCCACCTCGCGCTCGTAGGCACCATCCGCGCGCGCGGCCAGCCACACCGCGCCCATGCCGCCGCTGCCGATGGCACGCATCAGCCGCCAGGGGCCGATCCGCTGGCCGGGGCTGAAGTCATCCGTCGATGCCGGCAGGCTGGGCCCTTGCAGATAGTCGGCAGTGGCAATCAGACCCTCGGCCTGCAACACGGCGGCGAGCCAGGGCTTGAGCTCGGCATGCTGGGCGGGCAGACCCGCCAGCCAGTCCGCGCGCGCGGTGGCGTCGAGATCGAGCGCGGCATCCAGCAGTGCAGAAAACTGCGGCCAGAGGTGCGGCGGACAGGGCAGCGTGTTTTTGGACGAGGGCATTTGTGAGGTCGAACGCGCTGCGGCTCTGAAACCGGACAGCGCGCTATTTCAGCATCGCCGCCAACAGCAGCCGCGCCTTGTCCCAGTCGCGCCGCACGGTGCGCTCGGTGAGGCCCAGCACCTCGCCAATCTCCACTTCGGTCAAGCCCCCGAAATAGCGCATCTCCACCACTTGGGCCAGGCGCGGCTCGACAGCGCCAAGCGATTCCAGCGCCTCGTGAACGTGCAGGGCCTCGTCATCGGCCACCGCCACGCCATCGCCAATCGCCGTGTTGAGGGTCAGCGCCTTGTCACCACCGCCGCGCCGCTCGGCCTGGCGCTCGCGCACCAGATCAACAATCACCGTCCGCATCACTTGCGCGGCATAGGCAAAGAACTTGCGCCGCGTTTCCACCTGCAAGGTGTCCTTGCCGCTCAGGCGCAGCCAGCTTTCGTTGACGAGTGCGGTGGTGTCTATCAGCGTCATCGGCCCCGACTGGGCGAGGCGGCTGTGCGCGAGCTTGCGCAGTTCTGGGTACGCCGCGGTGAACAGCGCCTCTGAAGACACGCCGCCTGCGGCACTACCCGCCTTGATGAGTTGCGTGATCTCGCTCATAAGCCCCGTGCGTCTCCCCAGCCGCTGCGCGCACTGTAGCCATGCACGGGGTGTGGCCGCCAGCGCGGCGCGGGCTTACTTCTCGACGAAAGCCCGCTCGATGACGTAATCGCCCGGCGTGCCGATGTGCGGCGACACCACGAAATTGCGCTTGTCGAGCAGCACGCGACAGTCCTTCAACATCGCATCGCTGCCGCAGATCATCACCCGGTCGGTATCACGGTTGAGATGCGGCAGGCCGATGTCGTCGCAGAGCTTGCCTGAGTCGAGCAGCTCGGTGAGGCGACCCTGATTACGGAAGGGCTCGCGCGTCACCGTGGGGTAGTAGATGAGCTGGCTCCGCACCAGTTCGCCCAGAGCCTCGTCGCGTGGCAGGTCCTGCGTGATGTAGTCGTGATAGGCCAGATCGTTGACGTTGCGCACGCCGTGGATGAGCACGATCTTCTCGAACCGCTCGTAGGTTTCCGGGTCGCGGATGGTCGAGAGAAACGGTGCGAGGCCAGTGCCGGTAGAGAGCAGATACAGGTTCTTGGCGGGCTTCAAGTCATGCAGCACCAGCGTGCCCGTGGGCTTCACGCCGACCAGCAAGTCATCGCCGACCTTCACATGCTGAAGGCGCGAGGTGAGCGGGCCGTTCTGCACCTTGATGCTGAAGAACTCCAGCTTGTCTTCGTAGTTCGGGCTGGCAATCGAGTAGGCGCGCAGCAGGTTCTTGCCTTCCACATGCAGCCCAATCATCACGAACTGCCCGTTCTCGAACCGCAACGCCGGGTCACGGGTCGTGGTGATGGTGAACAGCGTGTCGTTCCAGTGATGGACCTTGGTGATGCGCTCGGTGCGGAAGGCGGCGGCCATGGCTGTGTCTCTTGAAAGTGCTTAAAAATTGGGCGCGAACCTTAGCACTGACAAGACTTGCGTTGTGGGCATATGGATAGTTCGGTTTGATCCATTGGCCCCCGCGGTGAGCAAATCAGGGCCGGTAGAGCGTTTCAAAGTAGCCGCTCACCTTCACCGTGATGGTGGCTGGCGTGCTGCCAGGGTTTTTCCAGTACCAGCCGTGGGTGCCGTCGTAGGGCGCGGTGAAGCTGCCGTGCGCGCTGGTCTGCGCGCGGTCGCGCCAGTAGCTGGTGTAGCTGTCGCCGTCGTTGGCCTTCTCGCCGTGCATGTCGAAGTTGACCGGCGCGTCGGCCACCCAGCCGAACGCGAAAGCCTCGCCACCCTGCATCAGCGCCTTCACTTCGGTGCCTTCGCCGGGCGCGAGCGTGAGCGTCATCTCGCCGGTCTGGAAAGGGGTTTCGCTGGCGATGACCGCCGTCTCTGCCGTGGGCGGCGTGCCGGTGGGGTTGAGATTGGCTTCTTCGGGCGCGGCGGCGAGTGCGGTGAGGCCGAGTGCGCGGCCCAGGCCCGTGGGGTCGCGGCCATATTCGGCGGGCAACACGGCCACCAGCAGCACGAGGGCGGCGACGAGGGCGGCAGCCATCGTGGCCTTGAGCAGTTGCGGGGTGCTGGGGTGCAGCGGGGAGGGATTGCTGTTCATGTGATCAATGGGTGTGAGTGAGGAAGTAGCCCGAGAGCTGGTAGCCCGTGAGCAGAAAGCCCGCGGCCATCAGAACCACATTGGCGACGAAGGCCTGCTGGCCGAACGCCGCCGTGCGCCGCCAGAAACCCATGACGACGAGAATGCCCGCGAGGGCCAGCAGCTGACCGATCTCCACGCCGACATTGAAGGCGAGCATGTTGGCGATGAGGCCCTCGGGCGAGAGGCTCAGGTCCTGCAACTTGGTGGCGAGGCCAAAGCCGTGGAAGAAGCCAAAGATGAGTACCGCCGCTTTGGCGTTGGGCTGTACGCCGAGCACCGTCTTGAAGGCACCGAGATTGTCGAGCGCCTTGTAGACCACCGACAGACCAATGATGGCGTCCACCAGATAGGGGTTGACGTGCGTGCCGCTGAGCACGCCGAACAGCAGGGTGCTGCTGTGGCCCACCGCAAACAGGGTGACGTAGAGCGCGACGTCCTTCATCCGATACAGAAAGAAGATCACCCCGAACAGAAACAGCAAGTGGTCATAGCCCGTGACCATGTGCTTGGCACCAAGGTAGAGGTAGGGGATGAGCTGCATCCCCTGGCTGGCCTCAATGAAGGCGCCATCGCCCTCGGCCACGCCGTGTGCGAGTGCGCTGCCGCCCAGCAGCAGGGCAGCAGGCAGCAGCAGGGCCTTGAGTGCGTGCTGGGTCATGGCGTCGGGGCGGTGGTGGGCTTGGCAGGCTGCTCTTTCGTCTTCTTCTCGGCTTTCAGCTTGGCCTGTTTCTCGGACTCGGCCCGCTGCGCGGCGGTGGGCGCGGGCTTGGCCTGCGCGCCGGGCTTGAGCGGCACAAAGGTTTCGTCGTCGTGATTGCCGTGGGCCAACGCGGTGCCGGCAGCGAGGGAGAGCAGCAGAGTGGCGAAGAGGGTTTTCATGGGCGTTCCTTTCAATGGGTAGAGACGGCAGGTGTTACAGCAGCAGATGAATGTCGCGCTGCCAGCAGGCGATACAGCCCCGGCAGCACCAGCAGGGTGAGTAGCGTGGAAGACAGGATTCCCCCAATGACCACGGTGGCGAGCGGACGTTGCACCTCGCTGCCGATGCCGCTGTTGAAGGCCATCGGCACAAAGCCCAGGCCCGCCACCAGCGCGGTCATCAGCACGGGCCTGAGCCGCGTCATCGCGCCTTCGAGAATGGCCTCATCCAGGCCTAAGCCGCGCGTGCGCAGGTCGCGGATGAAGCTGACCATGACGAGGCCATTGAGCACGGCGATACCACTGAGCGCGATGAAGCCCACACCCGCCGAGATGGAGAGCGGAATATCGCGCAGCCAGAGCGCGAACACCCCACCCGTGAGTGCGAGCGGCACGCCGCTGAAGATCACCAGCGCATCGCGCCCGCTGCCCAGTGCGAGCAGCAGCAAGCCGAAGATCAGCACCAGTGTCACCGGCACCACGATGGCGAGGCGCTTCGATGCGGATTGCAGCTGCTCGAAAGTGCCGCCGTAATCCAGCCAGTAGCCGGGTGGCAGCTCCACTTGCTCGCTAACGGCGGCCTGCACGTCCTGCACGAACGAACCGAGATCGCGCCCGCGCACATTCGCACTCACCACCACGCGGCGCTTGCCGTTTTCGCGGTTCACTTGGTTGAGGCCGGTGATGAGCTCCGTCGTCACTACTTCACCCAGCGGCACATAGCCTCCATCCGGCAATGGCACGGGCAAGGACGTGAGCGCCTCCGGCTGCTGCCGCAGATGCTCCGGCAGGCGCAGGATGATCTCCGCGCGCCGGTCGCCCTCGTAGAACTGCCCCGCCACTTCGCCACCGAGTGCGGCGGCCACCAGGTCTTGCACGTCGGCCACATTCAGGCCCAGCCGCGCCAGCGTTTCGCGCTTGGGCGTGATGGTGAGCACCGGCAGGCCAGTGGCCTGCTCCACCGCCACGTCTGCTGCGCCCGGCACGCTCTGCACCGCCTTGCCGATGGCGGCACCCAAGGCCACCAGCGTGTCGTGGTCGTCGCCAAACACCTTCACGGCCAGTTCCGCGCGCACGCCCGCAATCAGCTCGTTGAAGCGCATTCGAATGGGCTGCAAGAACTCATAGCGATTGCCGGGGATGGGCGTCACCGCCGCTTCAAGCTCCGCCACCACCTGCGCCTTGGGCTTGCCGGGATCAGGCCAGTCCTTGCGGTCTTTGAGGATGATGAAGTTGTCGGCCACGCTGGGGGGTGCTGCCTCCGTCGCCACCTCTGCCGTGCCGATCTTGGCGAACACGCGCTCTACTTCCGGCAGCTGCTTGATCGCCTCCTCCAGCTGCGTCTGCTGGCGCACGGCTTGCGACAGCGAGGTGCCGGGGATGCGCAGCGCGTGCATGGCGATGTCGCCCTCGTCGAGGTTGGGCAGGAACTCGCTGCCCATGCGCGTCAGCAGCAGTCCCGACACTCCCACCAGTGCCACAGCGCCGGCGAGCATCAGCCAGCGCAGACGCAGTGCGGCGGTGAGTACCGGACGGTAGAGGCGGCTGGCACCGCGCATCACGAGGTTCTCCTTCTCCACCACTGGCTTCTTGAACAGCAGCGCCACGCCCGCCGGCACAAAGGTGAGCGAGAGCAGCATGGCACTCACCAGGGCGAACACGACGGTGAATGCCATGGGGTGGAACATCTTTCCCTCCACACCTGTGAGGCTGAAGATGGGCAGGTATACGGCGGTGATGATGAAGACGCCAAACAGCGCGGGCTTGATGACCTCGCGCGTGGCCTCGAAGACGAGACGCAGGCGTTCTTCCAGCGGCATAAGCCCGCCACCACGCTGATGTGCGGCCTGCGAGAGCCGGCGCAAGCAGTTCTCGACGATGATGACCGCACCATCAACGATGAGGCCGAAGTCCAGCGCCCCCAGCGACATCAGATTGGCGCTGACCTGGTTGGTCACCATGCCGGTGATGGTCATCAGCATGGCGAGCGGAATCACCAGCGCGGTGAGGATCGCCGCACGCACATTGCCGAGCAGGAGAAACAGCACCACCACCACCAGCAGCGCGCCTTCGAGCAGGTTCTTCTCCACGGTGGCGAGCGTCTTGTTCACCAGCACGGTACGGTTGTAGGCGGCGGTGACGACGATGCCTTCCGGTAGGCTGGTTTTGATTTCTTCGAGCTTGTCCGCAACACCCTGCGCCACCGTGCGGCTGTTGGCCCCGATGAGCATGAACACCGTGCTCATCACCACCTCGCGGCCATTCTGCGTCGCGGCACCGCTGCGCAGCTCCTGGCCCAGACTCACGCTCGCCACATCGCGCACGCGTAGCGGCACGGTGCCTGTGGTCTTCACCACGATGTTGGCGAGGTCATCGAGCGTGGCCGCCTGACCCGGCACGCGCATGAGCCACTGCGCGCCATTGCGCTCGATGAAGCCGGCGCCGCGATTGCCGTTGTTGGCTTGCAGGGCGCGCAGCAACTCCTCATGGCTCACCCCATACGCCAGCAGCTTGGCGGGGTCGGGTGCCACCAGAATCTCCTTCTTGTAGCCGCCGATGGGGTTCACCTCGACCACGCCTGTGACGCGCAAGAGCTGCGGGCGGATGATCCAGTCATGCACGCTGCGCAGGTCGGTGGGCGTCATCAATGAGCCGTCTTTGTTCTTCGCACCGGGCGCGGCATCGACCGTGAACATGAAGATTTCGCCCAGGCCCGTGGCAATCGGGCCCATGCTGGGCTCGATGCCAGCCGGCAGCTGCGCGCGTGCTGCATTCATGCGCTCGGCCACTTGCTGGCGCGCGAAGTAGATGTCGGTGCCGTCTTCGAATACCACCGTCACCTGTGCCAGACCGTAGCGCGCCAGCGAGCGCGTATAGCTGAGGCGCGGCAGGCCCGACATCGCGGTTTCCATCGGCAGGCTCAGGCGCTGCTCGGCCTCCAGCGGCGTGTAGCCGGGCGCGGGTACGTTGACGATGACCTGCACATTGGTGATGTCGGGCACGGCATCAATCGGCAGGCGGAAGAAGTTGTAGACGCCGAGGGCGGCCACGGCGAGGGCGAAGGCCATCACCAGTCCGCGACGGGCGATGGATGCTTGCAGCAGTTTTTCGATCATGGCAGCGTGCTCCTAGTGGTCGTGAGACGCGCCGTCTTTCTCGATGTCGGCCTTGATGAGAAAGCTGTTCTCGGTGACGTAGCGCTCGCCCGGCTCCAAGCCCCCCAGCACCTCCACCCACTCGCCGTGCTGCGCGCCGAGTTCGAGCATGCGCACCTCGTAGGTTTCATCGACCAGCGCATACACCACGGTGAAATCGCGGAAGCCCTGCAAGCCCGCCACCTTCACCGCCAGCGGCACTTCGCGGCGGCCCACGGCCACCTCGCCGGTGACGAAGCTGCCGGGCAGAAAACGACCGTCGCGGGTATCGATCTGCACACGCGCCGTCACCGCCTGATTGCTTCCCGCCTGCACGTCCACCCGTGCGATCTTGCCGGTGACTGTCGTCTCGTCATCAGCGAGTTTGAGTGTGACGGCTGCGCCCGGCTGCACCCGCGCGCGGTCGCGCGGAAATACCGAAAGCTCGGACAGCACCGCGCTGGTGTCGGTGATGGTGAACAGCACGCGGCTGCCGGATTCCTCACCCGGATTGGCGTCGCGCTGCGTCACCACACCCGCGATGGGCGCTTTCACCGCATAGGTTTGCAGGCTGTCGTTGCTCTCGATGGTGGCGAGCGTTTCGCCGGCCCGCACCGCATCGCCGAGCTGCTTCGCAACACTGCGGATGGGGCCGGGGAAGCGTGCCGACACTTCGCGCACCTTCTCAGGGTTGGCGACGATCTGCCCGTAGAGCGTCACGGTTTCCACCAGTCTGGCGGGGCCTGCGAGTTCGGTCTTGATGCCTGCGCTCTCGGCAATCTTCGCCGCGATGCTGCTGCGACCCTCGAAGCTGTCGTAGGCCCAGTTGTAAGTCTTGTCCGCGTGGGTGGCGGCCACTTTCACGGCAAAGGAGTGCGGCTCCTTCACCACGCCATCGCCGCGCAGGATGTCGCCTTCAGGCTTGAAGCTGAAACGATCCACCTTGTTACCCAAGCGATGCAGCTCCACGGTTAACTGCACCGCGCTGGGTGGCACCGGCTTGCCATCGAGCGTGGCCCAGGCGCGGTACTCCGGCGGCACGCCGCTCTCGAAAATGGCGAGTTCGAGCGCGAAGGGGCCGTCGACCAGCATCCGGCCGTTGTGCGGGCCTTTGGCCGGTTCGGCTTCGGTGGCAGCTGCGCCCTGAGTCTCGGCTTGGTGTTTGGGCTCGGTTGCGCCACCACCGCAGCCAGCGAGCAACAACATCGTCATTCCGGCGAGGGCGGGAACGACTTTGATCAGCTTGAGATTCATGGTGCCGCTCCATTCGATTCGATTGAGTGTTCGATGCCATCAATGAGTGCGAGGCCAGACACCCGCTCCAGTGCCGCCAGCGTGGTGTGCAGCAGCTCGGCGTCGTCGAGCATTTCCTTCTTCGTCGCAAGCCAGTCGTTGCGCACCTGCAACCACTCCCACACGCCGTAGCGGCCGCGCTGCACGGCGGCTTCGGTCGCGGTCAGCGCGCGCTCGTTGGCAGGCAGCACCTCCTCGCGCAGGCGCTTGAGGTGCAGCTGGCCGTGGTTCATTTCCTGGTACAGCGAGAACAGTTCCGCCCGCGCCTCGGCCACTGCTGCGGCCTCGCCAGACTCCGCCGCGCGCAGCCGCGCCTCCGCTTCTGCGAGGCGCGGCATCTGCGGGTCGCTGCGGCGCAGGGGCAGCGACACGCCACCGACCAAACCGAAATCCTGCCCGCGCCCGTAGTGCCTCAAGCCCGCCTCCAGCTGCCAGCTGCGCTGGCGCTCGGCAGCGAGCAGGCGCTGTTCGGCGCGGATCAAGGCGCGTTCGGCGGTGAAGCGGCGCAGCGCCGGGCTGGCGCTCAGTGCCGCCTGCCAGTCGGCCAGCGGGCGCATCGGCGGCAGGGCGAATACATCTCCTGCCAGCGCGCCGAAGTCGTCCTCGCCCTGCCAGAGCGCGGCGAGAGAAACGCGGGCGGCGGCAAGTTCGTGCTCCTGGTCTTCCACATCAAGCTCGGCTCGGGCGAGCACGGCGAAGGCGCGCTCGCGCTCGGCGAGGGGGGCTGCGGCGGCCCGCACGCGGGCATCAGTGGCTGCATGCAGGCGCTGGGCATTGGCGAGCGCCTCGCCCGCGAGCGCCAGCCGACCCGCACGGACCAGCGCGACGGCATAGCGGCGGTGGGTTTCGGCGAGCAGGGCCCAGCGCTCGGCATCCAGCGCTGCGGCTTCAATGCCTATGCCCGCTTGTGCCACCGCCACCCGGCCCTCGACCCGGGCACGGGGTTCGATGAGCTGCGCGAGCGACACAGTGAGCTGGCTTGAATCGACGGCGCGGTAGTCGCCGCTGCCCAGCACGTCCTCCACTGCCACCTTTAGTTCGGGATTGGGCTTGAGTCTGGCGGCAGGCAGTCGCGTGCCAGCGGCCTCGCGCAGCGCGGCACGGGCCGCCAGCTGGGGGTTATGCGCCTCGACACGGCGCAGCGCCTCGGCGAGCGAAAGCGGGGGCGGCGCCGCCTGCGCGATCGTCACCGCACATAGCAAGAAAGCCCCCGACACAGGGCGCAAAAAATTGGGGAACACCATGACCACTCCATCGGCCCACAGCGGCGCGGGAGGCGCGCTGGGGCATCAGCTTGAACAGCAAGCCAGCGCGCGCAGGGGCGGCTGGTCCGGCAGGGTTCAGGCGAGGTACGGAGGGGCTTGTGAGGGCGGTGCTAAGTGCGCCCAGCGTCGAGGGGGTGGCGGAGATTCGTCTGCGCGTCGCGGCAGCAGCAAGACCGCGGCTCGCGGCCAGAAAGACAGCACGCTGCCAAGCAGCAAGGCCAGCAGCAGCACCGCGCCCGCATTGAGCTTGGCGACGAGGCCAGCACCCTCGCCCTCATCCGTCTCCCCTTCGTAGAGGTGGGCAGCGAGGTGTCCGTGATCCGCTTCGTTGTTGTGCTGGTGCGCTTCGATCAAGGCGGTGGCGACCACATGCGGCGCTTCCTGCGAGGCCTGCGCCGGCAGGTGGAAATGCACATCCAGCAGCCGCGTCGCGAGCAGGGTCGCGAGCAGGAGGAGAACGATGCAGTGGCGCGGAATCATGCGTGCAGCTTAACCCGGAGTCTCACTCAAGCGGAACGCGGCGCGAAGAGAATGATCGCCATGCCCAGCAGGCACACGCCCGCCCCCACGAGATCGGTGGTCGTTGGGCGAATGGAATCCACCGCCCACAGCCAGAGCAGGGCGACGGCCACATACACGCCGCCGTAGGCCGCATACACCCGGCCCGCTGCCTGGGGGTGCAAGGTAAGCAGCCAGACAAAGATCATGAGGCTGAGCGCAGCGGGCACCAGCAGCCAGACGCTGCGCCCCTCCTTGAGCCAGAGATAGGGCAGATAGCAGCCAATGATCTCGGCCAGTGCCGTCAGCACAAACAGGCCGAAGGTCTTGGCGACTTCCACCTATCGCTTCACGAACAGGTAGTGCCCCACGCCCCACTCATTGCCGTTCTCAATGCCGAAGAACTCGGCCACCGCCATGTAGAACATGCGCCAGCGCTGCACCCAGATGGCGGCGTCTTTCTCGCCGTAGGCCTGCTTGAACAGGGCGAGGATTTCCGGCTTCTTCGCGTCCATGCCGTCCAGCCAGTGATTGCTGGTTTTCTCGTAGTGGCGGCCATCGACATACCACTGGTTTTCGATTTTCAGATCATCCTGAAAATGCAGCAGCAGGTTCTCGCTGGGCATGGTGCCGCCCAAGAAGAAATAGCGCGTCATCCAGTCGGCGTCTTCCCGGTCTTCGTAGTGATAGGCCAGCGTTTTATGCACAAAGATGTGCACGAAGAGCTTGCCGCCGACCTTGAGCCAGCGGCCGATCTTGGCCATCAGTAGCTCGTAGTTCTTCATATGCTCGAACATCTCGATGCTCATCACGCGGTCGAAGCCGCCACCGAGTTGTTCGGCGGTGAAGTCGAACTCCGCCACGTTGCCGGTGTGGATGGTGAGATTGCTCAAACCCCGCTCTTTGGCGCGCGCATTGATGAACTCGCGCTGGCCATGCGAGTTGGAGAGCCCCACGATCTGGCTGTTGGGATACTTCTTCGCGAGCCAGGTGCTGAGCGAACCCCAGCCGCAGCCGAGGTCGAGAATGCGCATGCCGTCCTTGAGGCCAGCGCGCTGGGCATACAGCTCCAGCATGTGCTGCTCGGCCTCTGCCAGCGTCTCGTTGCCCGTGGGATACAGGCAGCAGGAATACTTCAGCTGGGGCCCCAGATGCGCATGAAAGAACGCCGCCGGCACCTCGTAGTGCTGCTGGTTGGCGGCCTTGGTTTCAATCGCAATCGGCGAGCTGCGCAGGTCTTTCATGAACTGCTCAAAGGCTTTGGAGCGTGCCTCGCCGTTGGTGTTCTCTGGCCCCGTCAGCCGCGTACGGATGAGCTTGCGCATGCCATAGCGGGTGAGCACGTCGGGGAAATAGCCTTTTTCGCAGAGATCAATCGAGTTCATTGAGAGTGGAGGTTTGAAGGAAGGAGATCGGGCGGCAGCCCGTCTGCGCCAGCTTACGCGGCGCTATGCGTCGCAGATGCTGCTTCAGGGCTTTGGCGGCCAGGGAATGAGCGGGCTGGTCTTGGCGATGTAGTCGGCATAGCCCGGCTTGCGGGCGGCCATTTCCTTTTCGAGCATGGGCATGCCGCTGAGCTTGGTGAGCAAAAAGGCCATCACCAGCGGCGCGCCCAGCGTGACCCACCAGTACGGCGCCCCGATGGCGAGCGGCAGAAACGAAAACCAGAACACCGTCTCGAAGAAATAGTTGGGGTGCCGCGAGTAGCGCCACAGACCCTCGCGGCAGACCTTGCCCTTGTTGGCGGGGTTGCGGCGGAAGCGCTCCATCTGGCCATCGGCAATGCTCTCGCCCGCTACCGACACAATCCAGATCGTCAACGCCAAGCCATAAGCCCAGGCCGGTGGTGCATCGAGCCGGTAGGCCACCACGATGAAGGCCGAGGCGGAGAGCAGCAGGGTGAAGATGTTCTGGAACTGGAAGAACCAGAACATCTTGAAGTTCACCTGCTGGCCCCAGTCCTTGCGGAACTGCGCATAGCGAAAGTCTTCCGGCTTGCCCCAGTTGCGCAGCCACAGGTGCCAGCCGAGCCTCAGACCCCAGACGCCGCCCATGCCGGCAAGCATCAAGCGGGTTTCCAGAGGCGCCGTGCCGGTCAGCGCATAAAGACCAGCGAGGCCACCCAGGGTGATGACCCACACCGCGTCCACCAAGCCGCCGTTTTTGGTCTTGAGCTGCAAGAGCCAGGCAAACGTCTTCGCCACGATGACGATGGCAACCGACACAAGAAAGGCAGTCCAGGGCGAGAGGGTCATGGGCTTTGGAGACGCAGGGTGGGAGGCGTGTTTACACTGCCGGGCTGTTGAAGCCCACAGAGTAACGTCTTGCCGCCGCAAGGCCAGACGATTGATCAAGCCCGCACTACGGAGTGGAACTGCCACATGGATGCACAGGCCAACACCCCCAGCCCGATGAGCCCCGCCCTGCAAGGTGCCAAGCGCCTGCTGGAGCAGGGCATCGCCTTCGTGAAGAACGCCGGCCTGGAGGTGGAAGCGCTCGAACGCGGCCTGGTGCGCTGCCGCATGCCGTTCAAGGGCAACGCCAATCACATTGGCACCATGTATGCGGGCGCGTTGTTTACGCTCGCCGAGATGCCGGGCGGAGCGCTGTTTCTCACCAGCTTCGACACCGCACGGTTTTTTCCGGTGGTGAAGGCGCTCAATCTCAAGTTTGTCAAGCCGGCCAAGGGCGATGTCTGGGTGACAGCCCGGCTCAACGAGGAAGAGATTGAGCGTATCGAGCGCGAGGCCGGCGCCAATGGCAAGGCCGACTTCACCCTGAACCTGGAGCTGACGGACACCAGCGGCGCAGTGCTGGCCATCAGCGAAGGTCTGTATCAGCTGCGCCGCATCGCTTGAATTGCCCCTTCTTGAGGATCACCGC
>CAMTXV010000063.1:0-9595 GCA_947085665.1 uncultured Sinobacteraceae bacterium
GACAATCCCTTCCAGCACCGCCCCGTGTTCCGCGGCTTCTACTTCAGCAGTGCGCTGCAAGAGGGCATCGCCAGAAGTTCATCCAGCCGGCGCGTTACCGAGCGATTCGGTTTGACGTCTTCGCTGTCGCCCGAGTCAACGGTGCAGACCAGCAACGGATTCTTCCTGAAGGAGCTGTTCTCGAAGGTGATCTTCGCCGACCGCGATCTGGTGCGGCAGTACGCCAACCCCAGAGCCCTGCGGTTTCGTTATGCAGCCTTCTTCGGCAGCGTGGCGGCACTGGGTTTGTTGCTGGCGATCTGGACCTGGTCGTATGTGGGCAACCAGCAACTGGTTACCAATAGCGCGGCAGATCTCGCCGCAGCAGTGAAGCTGCAGGAAGGCCGTAGTGACCTCGGCTCGCGATTGGAAGCGCTCGGCATCCTTCAGGACCGCGTGGAGCAACTGGAGGGCTACCGAGAATCCCATCCGCTGGCGCTGTCCTGGGGTTTGTATCAGGGCGATGCCATCGAGAAGAAGCTGCGCGCCGAATACTTCAGCGGAGTGCAGCAAGTCATGCTCAAGCCGGTCGCCGCGACGATCGAGGGCTTTCTCAGCGAGGTGAACGCCAATGCAGGGCAGCTTGAGCCCCTCGCCAAGCTGCCCCAGACCGCAGCTCCCGCAGCGCCTTCCGCTGCAAAGGCAGCTGCTGGAGTACAGCCATCACTCACGCCGTACCAGGATCTCTCGCCCACCAAGGTGGAAGATGCCTACAACGCGCTGAAGACCTACATCATGCTGGGCGAGCGTGAGCGGCTGGAGTCGGGACATCTCAACGACCAGCTCGCCCGCTTCTGGCGAGGCTGGCTGGAGGCCAATCGAGGGACCTTGCCACGCGAGGAAATGATTCGCCGCGCCGAGCAGCTCATCGCCTTCACGCTCACACAAACCGCTGCTGCCGATTACCCCTTGATCGACCAGAAGCTGCTGCTGGTCGATCAGACCCGTGAAACGCTGCGCAGTGTGGTGAAGGGACTGCCGGCGCGTGAGCGGGTCTATGCCGAGATCAAGGCCCGTGCCGCGACGCGCTATCCAGCGGTGACCATCGCAGGGCTGATGGATGCTGCCGATCGCGAGCTCATCGTCGGCAGCCATGCGATCTCGGGGGCTTTCACGCGCCGTGCCTGGTTCGGTTTCGTGAAGTCGGCCATTGACGAAGCGGCGAACAAGGAGCTGCAAAGTACGGACTGGGTGCTGAAGACTGCGGCCAGCAACGACCTCACACTGGAAGGCAGTCCCGAGCAGATCGAGAAGGAGCTGGTGGCGCTCTACAAGGCGGAGTACATCCAGGAGTGGCAGCGCTTTCTGCAGGGCGTTGCCATCACTGAGTTTGCTGGCTTCGACGATGCCGTGAAGCGCATGAATCGTCTTGGCGACCCGACCAACTCGCCGATCAACAGCGTGCTGACCACCCTGTTCGAAGAAACCAGTTGGGATAACCCCTCACTGGTGAAGCAGGGCATCGGCAAGGCGCGTACCGGCTTCCTGCAATGGTTCCGAAATCTCATCGGCAGCCACAGCACTCATCTGGGTGTGGCCTCCAGCGGGAACCTCCCCATCAAGCTCGACGAGCCGCAGCAAGGCGAGGTGGCGATGGGACCCATCGGCAAGGAATTTGCCGCCATCACGCAGCTGGTGGTGTCGCGTGGCAATGCGGGCGAGGCCTCCCTGCTCAAGGGCTATCTGGCAGGCCTTTCGAAAGTGCGCACGCGCTTCAACCAGATCAAGAATGGGGGTGATGTAGGCCCCGCCTCGCGCCAGCTGATGCAGCAGACGTTGGAGGGTTCGGGCTCCGAGCTGGCCGAGAGCCTGCGCTTTGTGGACGAGAGCATGCTCACGGGCTTGAGTGATTCGGCCAAGCAGACCATTCGACCGCTGCTGGTGCGTCCGCTGATTCAGGCTTACGCAGTGATCGTGAAACCCACTGAGGAGGAGATCAACAAGGTGTGGGCAGCACAGGTGCACGGGCCCTACACGCAGACGCTCGCAGACAAATATCCCTTCGCACCGGACTCGCGGATCGAGGCCCATGCCAGTGAGATCGCGACCCTCTTCGGTCCTGCTGGTGCGATCTCGAAGTTCACGGAGGGCACCCTGGGCGCGCTGGTGACGCGCCGTGGAGATACGCTGACGCCGCGCACCTGGGCCGATATGGGTTTGCAGCTGTCGCCACTGTTCATGGCCCAGTTCGCCCGCATGGTCGGGGAGCACAGTGGCGCCGATGCAGCTGCGGGCAGTGCCGCACAGCAAACCGTTTTCCAGATACAGCCCATCCCCGTGCCGGGGGTCACCGAGTACAGCATCGAAATCGATGGTCAGCGATTGCGCTACCGCAACACCCCGCCGGAGTGGGTGAGCTTTGTCTGGCCCAACCCCAGCGGCTCGCCGGGGGCGAGGGTGACGGCGGTGACCTACGAGGGTCGCAGCGTCGAAGTCACGCATTCGCCCGGTCGCTACGGGCTGGAAAAGCTCATCAGCAGCGCGCAACGCAGCCGCAAGCCCGATGGCTCCTTCCTGCTCAGCTGGACGGAGAGCGCCGTCACCGTGTCGGTCCATCTGCGCATCATCAGCAGCCCCAGCAGTGCCGCCCCCGCTGCGGGTGGACAGACCAATGCGGGCCTGCGCGGCGTGGTGTTGCCGCCGCGCGTGGCGGGCGCGCAGTGATGCGTGAGATCCCTGCGATGACCGATTCGCCATGAGCGGCGTCTTCTACTTTGGCAAGCTGCCCTCGCGCGGGGACTTCGTGAAAGGGGGGCAGGTCACGGCGGTGATTCAATCGCTGGATACCTGGGTGGCGCGCAGCCTTGATCAACTGCTTGCCGAGCCGAAGGGCCGTGAGGACTACGACGCGGCGGCTCCCGTGAATTTTCTATTCGGCAGCACCCGCGGCAGGCACTTCATCGCCGGGCGGCTGGTGGTCAGCCACGATCTCTCTCGCAGGCGCTACCCGCTCATTCTGGGAACGTTATCCCAGAGTGATGAGCCGTTGCCGTTGCTGGCCAGAGCCCCGTTGCTGCTTGCCGAAAGCTGGGCCCGCTTTGCCAGCGTGCAGCAGCAGGCAATGGCGGCGCAGGGCGGTAGCGAATCCCTCCAGGAACTTGATTCCCTGCTGCCGCAGCGCATGGACCTGCTCAGCGCTCAGCAGGCCTATATCGATTTTGTGGCGCAGCACGACCTCAATGAGGTGGCGCAATGGCTTCGCGCCGATGGGCGCACGGTGGATCTGCGCCGCAGTCTGCTCGCCCTCGGGGTGTTGCTGCGGCCCCTGCTGACCCAGCTCAAACCCAGCATCTCGAAGAGTCTGATGCTGCCACTGCCGGCTGAGAAGCCGCGCGCCGCCTTGGTGGCCGCGATGTGGATGGATCTCACCCTGCCGTTCCTCGCACGCGCCGAACTGGAAGTGACGCTGCTCTTTAGCGAGCACCGCAGCGGCCCGTCGCTGTTGCTCGGCTTCTGTGGCGCACAGCCATACGCGCTGCTGAGCGCCTGGCAACCCCATGCGCACCGCGAAGCGGTCATCGACCTCTGTGACGCCGGTTGGATCGCCGAGGTGCTGCGCCAGGATGTCTCGCTCACCAAGCTCGCGGGGCTGCTGCAACAGCCATCCGCGGCCTTAGCACCCCTCATTCGCACGTTTCGGGAGACTTTCACCGGTGCCTAAGTCAACGATGCCTGGCTACGGACTGCTGCTTGCCGTCAGCCTGACGGCCTACGCCGCTGAACCCGCTGCCACCGTGCGCGAAACCGAGCCGCAGGCGGGCAGGGTGGTTGCCAGCGGCACCGTGCCTGATGGCGCCACCAAGGCCGCTCTTCTGGCACGTCTGCGCGAGGTATATGGCGCCAGCGCCGTGGTAGATCACCTCAGCATCGACTCGGTGGTAATGCCGCCCAACTGGAGCGAATACGTGCAGAAGCTCATCGCGCCCGATCTGAAGGCGGTGCGTCGCGGCAGCTTGAGTGTGGATGGCACCACGGTCGCGGTGCGGGGAGAAGTTGCCAGCGAGGCCGAGCGCCAGCAGCTGCTCAGCACGCTCGCCACCCGGCTCAACCCCACCTATGTCGTGAAAAGCGCACTGCGCACGGTTGAGTCCTCGCAAGTCGTGCTCGACAACACGCTGGCCAATCGCATCGTCGAATTTGAGCCCGCGAAGTCCACGCTCACCCGTACGGGCGCGGCCATCCTCGATGAGATGGTGGCCGCCTTGCGCACGTTGGGCGGCACACCAGCGCTCTTGATCACAGGCCATACCGATGCCTCGGGCCCTGCGAGCAGCAACCAGCAGCTCTCCCTGGCGCGCGCCCAGGCCGTGAGAAGCCACTTCGAATCACGCGGCATTGATGTACGGGCCATCGAGGTGGAAGGGGCTGGCTCGGCGCGCCCCGTGGCGACCAACACCACGGCTGAGGGGCGTGCGCGCAATCGCCGTATCGAGTTTCGTTTTCGATCGTAAGGGGCTATCCCGCGTCTTCGCTAATGGCTCTCGGGCGCTCCACACCCAGCACTTCTTCCAGCTGCGCCAGCGTGCTGCCGTCTTTCACCACCGCACGCAGCCAGTCGTGCAGCGGCAGCTCGCCCCAGTGCGCAGCCTTTTCGGCCAGATACGCCACCGGGCTGTGTGGCTCGGTGCGGCGAAAGTACTCGGCCACTGCACGCAGCTGTTGCAGGGCTTGCAGGCGCGAGTCGAGGCTGCCGAGTGCATCGCCGTTGTTGCTGGAACGCACCGGTCCAGCAGCGGCAGGGCGTTCTGGCGCCAGCGCGGGCGGCGCCTCGCCCAGTCCCAGCTGCCGCGCGTTGCGTTCGATGATTGCGGTCACCTCATCCAGCGCGCCCTGCATCACGCGATACGAAGGAGCTTCGGCGCCGAGCAGTGCATCAAGACAGGTGCTCAGAGCCGAGAATGCAGACCGCAGCACCTGCATATCCAGCAGCAGCTGTTGGTAGTGGGCGCGACCGCTGCTGCGCACCGCAGCCTGTATCTGCGCAAGATCAGGCTTGCCGTCAGCCAGTGCATCGACGTGCTCCGGGTCGCGCTCCATGACCGTTTTCAGGGCCTGGGCAGCGAGATAGTCGTTACTGCTGTAGGCAGCGGGTGTGGCGGTGATCGGCAGCTCGCGCAGCAGCAGGGCGCATCGCTGAATCAGCCAGGCCAGGGTGCTGCTCCGCTGATCTGCGTCATCACCCTCCGGCATGGGGTGCAAGGCCTGCCCGTAGTGTGTGCAGAGTGCGGTCACGAGTGCGAAGCCCTGCGCGAGTCCCGCGAAGTGCTGCGTTCTGGCCAGTGCTTCGGTGAGCCAGCCGGCCAGCCGAATGTCTTTGCTCTGCTGTTGCAGCAAGTGGCTGCACAGGCGCACCACCGCAGGCCAGTCTGCTGTCTTCAGGGGGGCCACCCACTCGCCCTGGTCGAGTGCGGCGTCGTCCTCTCGCCGCGCGCGGGCGATCTGGTCGAAGGCGTCGGAGAAGGTGAGATCAACGCCGCAGGGCGCCTCGCCGGTAATGGGTTGCAGCAGGTCTTCAAGCGCCAGGGTGGTGGACGTGGTCATGGGGCATGCACGCGGCGGGGAGGAGCCGAGTGTGCCGAGCACCACGCCCAAAGAATGTGCCGCAGTGCGCTTCGGGAGCCGCAGGGCAACAGACCAAAAAAAGCCCCGCAGTGCGGGGCCTTTTCTGCATCAGCAGCGGGGCAATCAGGCCGTGGCCATCTGCATGCGCAGCAGGGCCACGCGCTGACGCTGCATTTCCAGTGCTTGCTCCAGCGTGCGTTCGAGCGCGATCAGGCGGTGGCGCATGTCGCTGGCCTCCCAGCGCTCTTGTAGCTGGTGCTGGGCTTCGTGCACGCGCTCGCTCATCTGCAGCTTGGCGGCGTCGATCTTCTCGCTCTGCAGCTTGCTCCACTCCGCCACCGTGGCGCTGAACTGCTGCCACTCGGCTTCCAGCAGCTGTTGCAGCTCGGTGAGTCGGGTGGGATGGCTGTTGATGTGGGCCAGCTTTTCGCGGGCGCGCTCAAACTGCGCCTGCAGCATGGCGCGCTGAATCTTGAAGTTGGGCACGCGCTTGAGGTCCTTGGAGAGCCCCACCCACGAGCAGGCGGCAATCAGCCATTTGGTGGGGTCGAAGTGCCACCAGCGAATGCCGTTGCGATAGTCCATCTGAAACAGGTGGTGATAGTTGTGATAACCCTCGCCATAGGTGAGCAGGGCGAGAAAATCGTTGTCGCGCGCGGTGTTGGTGGTGGTGTAGGGCTGGCGGCCCCACATGTGCGCGAGGCTGTTGATGAAGAAGGTGACGTGGTGGTTCACCACCAGGCGCAGGAAGCCGGCAATGAGCACGAAGCTCCACACATCGCCGTAAGCGAGGCCGAGGGCCACCGGAATGAGGAGATTGCTGCCGAAGGCAAACCAGTTGTAGTGCCGGTGCTGGAACATCACCACCTTGTCGGCGAGCAGGTCCTTGGCGTTGGCGTAGTCGAGCTGGCTGGAGGGGTAGTTGCGCAGCATCCACCCCATGTGGGAGTACCAGAAGCCGCGCTTGGCGGAGTAGGGGTCGTGGTCAACGTGGTCCACATGCTTGTGGTGCACGCGGTGCATCGAGGCCCAGATGAGAATCGAGTTCTGCACCGCCATGCCGCCGAACAGCGCGAGAAACCACTTCAGCGCCGGGTGTGCGGAGTAGGTGCGGTGCGCCCACAGGCGGTGATAGCCGGCGGTAATGCCCAGGCCGTTCAACCACAGCAGCACGAAGGCCCAGACCCAGGGCGCTGCGCTCACCTCATGCGTCGCCAGATACCAGGGCAGTACCGTCATCACCGGCAGCGTGGTGACTGGAAACATGATGGCAGCCGGCCAGTTGATGGGCGGCTTGGCGGTGGATGAAGCGGGCGAATCCATGCGGGGCAACTCCGGTGTGCAAAAAGGCGAACACGCATTCCCAGGCAAACGGCCGCACTGGGGAGAACTGAAGTTTGAGTGAACAGATGGTAACAAAGTGCGCAAGTCAGGGCGGTGACGGGAGTTGATTCAGCCCCAGGGCCTGAAGCTCCAGCGGGTCGAACACCCGGGTGCCCCCATTTCCGGTGGCCACACCAAAATGCCCCACGTAATCGAACAGCGTCCAGGGCAGTTGCCGCGTCTCCAGCGCCGAGCGCACATCGGCCAGCCATTGGCGGCGGGCTTCAGCGGGGGCCTCGCCCAGGCGGGAGGCCCCGAACTCGCCGCACCACACCGGCAGGCCCTGCGCTTGCGCCCAGTCACGGGCCATATCCAGCCGCGCTTCGATGCGGGCCTGGTTCCAGCGCTGCTCGCCGTAGTCCCTGAGCGGCGGCTTGGCGTCGTCTTCGGCGGCGTCCACCAGCGGCGTCAGCGCCTCGGGGGAAGAGGGATAGGGCACGCCCTTGAACTTCTGGAATAGCGGCCAGCCCCAGAAGGCTCCCTGGTGCGTGAAGATGTGCGACTCGTAGAAGTGAAAGCTGTAGATGAGGTTGTCAGCGCCAAGAGGCTCGATGGCGCGCAGCTCGTCGATGCCGGAATAGGCGTGGCCTTCCACCACCAGCGTGTGGCGGGGCGCCACCGCGCGCACTGCCGACACCAGTTGTTCCATCAGTGCGCGGTTGCTGGCTGCATCGGCGGTGGTGGGCTCGTTGAGCAGCTCGAACACCAGCTGCCGGGGCGCAATGCCGCGCAAGCTCTTTGCGAAAGCGCCCCAGAACGCTGCCAGCTCGGCCCTGCCGGCTTCATCACGCACCAGCCGGATTTTTTCCAGCGCCTCGGGCTCCGCCGCCAGCACCACCAGCAAGCCATGCTGGAAGGCCGGCGCCAGTGCCTGCCGCAGTTCCTTGAGGCGAGCAGCTTGCAGCTTCCCCGGCTTGAGCGGGTCGCGAAAGTAGACGGGGTCGAACTGCACGCGCACATGGGTCAGGCCCAGGGCCTTGATCAGCTGCCAGTCGGCAGCATCCGGATACCAGCGCGCGGGCTCGATGCCGGGCTGGCCGCGATAGGTGAACCAGATGGAAAGATTCACGCCGCGTTGCAAGGCTTGCAGCACTTCGGCCGGCGGCGGCCTGGTGGCGGCGGCGGTGGCGCTGAGCCCTGCCGTGAAGAGAAACAACAGTGCGGCACGCAGAAGAATGTTCATGGCCGCGATGGTAAACGGCGCTGCGATGAGTGCTTTAGCCGAAGCGCGGTTCCAGGCGCGCCAGCGCGCGCAGCAAGCGGGGCAGTGCAAGGCTGAGAGCCGATCGCGTCAGCGCGCTATCGGCGAACGGGGCCAGCCATTCATCGAAATGGGAGAGCCAGCGTCCCTGCGGTTGCTGCGCCTCCAGCCACTGCGCCAGCTGCCAGGCGTTGCCGCTCACCAGGGCTGCGGCCTGCTGCCACACGCGGCGTTGCTGTGCGGTGGGCAGCGTGGCGATGTGAGCCAGCAGCGAGTCCACGAAGGGCGCCACTTTTAGGCGCTCGGTGTGCCGCTGCTCGCGGTACAGCCCCGGCAGGCTGGCCAGCCAGTCGTGAAGGCCCGCCGCCTCGGCGCCCACGATGAGCGCCATGAGCGCCATGCGCGGCGCGTGACCCTCTGCTTCAAAGCGCCGGGCGGCGGTTTCGATCACGCCCGGCAGCAGCAGAAAGCGGCCTTGCGCAAACACCTTGGCGGCGAGGCGCTGGTCTTCGAAAAACGGTAGGCCCTCATCAAAACCGCCGAGCGCTCTCAGGGTGTCGCGGTGCAGCACCAAACCTTGGTCACCATTCACCGTGCCGGGTCGGTTGCTCGCGCTCTTGGCCTCCAGGTGCCGGAACAGCGCGTCGTGGCCTGGCTGCTCACGCACGAAGCGCAGCGGCCAGTGGCCGGCCACCAGAGCACTCTTGCGCCGCGCCTGACGCAGTGCGGTCAGCGCCAGGGCCAACTGGCGTGGATGCGGCAGGCGGCTGTCGGCATGCAGGCAGATCAGCCAGGGCGCGCTCGCCGCAGCGGCCGCGGCGTTGAGCTGCGCGCCGCGCCCGCGCGGGCCGGCGACAACACGGGCGCGGGCCCGGCGGGCAATGGCGGTGGTGAGATCGCTGGAGCCGCCATCGGCCACCAGCACCTCCAGCACGATGCCCTGCTGCTGAGCGAGATCGTGCAGCAGCCGCGGCAGCGCCGTGGCCTCGTTGAGGGTGGGGATGAGTACGGCCGCCGCAGCGTGCGGCAGCCGCGTGCGGCTCACAGCTTGGCGGGCCAGCCCTTGAGCCCGCTCTTGGCGAGCGTGCCGGCGGCATAGGCGCGGGCCTCGGCGGCGCTGGCGAAGCTGCCCACCGCCACGCGATGCATGGTCTGACCATTGACCGTGGCCTGGCGCACGGTGGCGGGCAGGCCCTGCTGCACCAGCACCTGTGCCTGGGCTGCCACCGGCTCGGGCTTGGCGAGCGAGAGCACCACCACCGTCCAGTCGCCGCCGCTGCTGGGGGCACTCGGGGTGCTGACACTCGGGCTGGCGGGCGGCGGCAAGGTTTCTGCCTTGGCGACGGCAACCGCTGGCGCCGGCGCGCGGGTCTGGGCTTCCATGCTGGCTTCGGCCTGCGCCTCGGCGGC
>CAMTXV010000064.1:0-4244 GCA_947085665.1 uncultured Sinobacteraceae bacterium
CTCTTTCCCTACACGACGCTCTTCCGATCTCCCTTCCGCGACGAAGGCTGCATCGCGGCTCAGCACGCGGTTGTGGCGCCCCGGCAGCGGACGGCGTGGCAAGGACTGCCAGGTCTTGCGGCCCATGAGTACGGTGTGGCCCAGGGTGAGGGCCTTGAACCGCTTCAGGTCGTTGGGCAGGCGCCACGGCAAGTCTCCTTCACGTCCGATGAGCAGGGTTTCGTCGTGCGCGACGATCAGATTGAGTGGTGCATTGGCCATGCCAGCAGCATAGAAAAAAAAACCGCCGCCGGCTTGCACCGACGGCGGTCACCACGTCCTTGTGGCTCCGCGGCTGCTCCAAAGTCTGAAGCTGAAACTGAATCTACCGATTGATCCTTAGCCAGGCAGCAAACCGCCGAAGGTTTGCCGCAGCACGGTCAGCAAACTGCGGGCGGGCGTGCCATTGAGCAGCTGGGTCACTTCACCCACACGCGCATCCGACTGCGTGCTGCCATTGCTGGCGATGCCCCCTTGTAGCAGGTCAGAGAACGAACCCAGTGCCGTGGCGGGCGCGGTGATGCTCGTACCGCCCAATACGGCCGACACCGCCTGCAAGGTGGGCTGCAACACGGCGGATGCCGAATTGTCGAGCGCGACGGAAGCGTTGCGGAACTGCTCGATCACCGGCGTGAGCACATTGCTGGGCACGCCCAGCTGCGCGGGCAGCGGCAGTGCGGCCAGGCTGTCGGCGGTGCCCACCAGCAGTGCGGTGATGTTCGCCGAGAGGCGGTCGCCATCGAGTGCGCCCACATCCGTGAGGATCAAGGCCAGAGAGCGATAGCTCATCGCATTCAGCTCAAGGATTTCCTTCAGGAAGGGCTGGTTCACCTGTGCCGGCAGGTTGTCGGCCACATCGGCCAGCTGGTTGCTGAGCGTAACCAGCTGTGCGGTGAGCGCCGAGAGATCCGCCCCTGGCGTGGTACCGACCAGACCGCCGGCAACACGCTGTGAAACAGCAGCCAGTGTGCCCTGCACAGTCACCAACCCCGGGATGTTGACGTTGGGCGTGGCCGCCAGCAGCGCCAGTGATTCGCTCAGCGAGGAGCCGGCGCAGAGCACCGAATCGCCCACGGCGGGCAGCTGGGCGGTGAACTGCGGAGGACTCTGGGTGCGCGCCAGCGTGGTGAGGGCGTTGGTGAGGCCATCCACCGTATCGAGCGTGCTGGCGAGTGCGGTGGTGGCGCTGGCAGCCGCGCCACCCACGGTGGGCAGCCTTGCGGCGCTGTCGCGCAACTGGTTGATGAGCAGACCCTGCACGGTGTCGAGCGAGCCCACCACGTTGTCGCAGGACTTGGCGGTGACGAGACTGGGCAGCGTGGCGGGGTTGCTGAGGGCATCGCCGACGCCGCCGCAGGCAGAAAGCGCTGCGGCCGATGCCACGACGGCGGCCGTCGTGAGCTGCTTGGCGAGACGCAGGGCGGCGACGGGCTGGGTGGCGGCGTTGTTGTTCTTGGGCATGACTCACTCCTTCGATTTTTCTTAGGGCTTGAGGCATCCCGGCCTCAAGCGCACCGCAGGGCCTGCCGTGCGCAGCGAGTGTCAATTTTTCGGCAGGGCTGCCGGCCCAAGGCCGATGAGTGGGCAAGACAGCCGGATGACCGGCCCTTGCGTGGGGAGGCGCCTGACAGAAACCCGACGCGAACCGGAGCCCCCGCGCGAATGAGCCGGCGCTACACCGCGACCGGCGCCTTGATATGCGCCTGCGGCTCGTAGCCCACCAGCTCGAAGTCTTCGAACTTGAAGTCGAAAATGCTGGTGACCGCAGGGTTGATGCGCATCGTGGGCAGGCTGCCGGGCGTGCGCGCCAGCTGGGTGGCGGCCTGATCGAAGTGGTTGGAATACAGGTGGCAGTCGCCGCCCGTCCAGACGAAATCACCCAGCTTCAGGCCGCAGACCTGGGCCACCATCATGGTCAGCAGCGCGTAGCTCGCAATGTTGAAGGGCACGCCCAGAAAGATGTCGCAGCTGCGCTGGTAGAGCTGGCAGCTGAGCTTTCCATCCGCCACATAGAACTGAAAGAAGGCATGGCAGGGCGGCAGCTTCATCTTGTCCACCTCGCCCACATTCCAGGCCGAGACGATCAGGCGGCGCGAGTCCGGGGTTTTCTTGATCTGCTCGATCACCTGGCTGAGCTGGTCGATCTTGCGGCCATCGGCGGCCGGCCAGGCACGCCACTGCGAGCCGTACACCGGGCCCAGCTCGCCGTTCTCATCAGCCCAGTCATCCCAGATCGACACTCCGTTTTCTTTCAGATACCGGATGTTGGTGTCGCCTTTGATGAACCACAGCAGCTCGTGAATGATGGAGCGCAGGTGCAGCTTCTTGGTGGTGAGCACCGGGAAGCCTTCGTTCAAATCGAAACGCATCTGGTGGCCGAACACACTCTTGGTGCCGGTGCCGGTGCGGTCGGTCTTGACGGTGCCTTTCTCCAGCACCAGCTGCATGAGGTCGAGGTATTGCTTCACGCTTTTCT
Organism: uncultured Sinobacteraceae bacterium; assembly: GCA_947085665.1. Lineage (GTDB taxonomy): Bacteria > Pseudomonadota > Gammaproteobacteria > Nevskiales > Nevskiaceae > Stagnimonas. Next base: position 2,516 of record CAMTXV010000064.1, read on the forward strand.
CCGATGGGCGAGCACGAAGAAGAACAGGCCGGCAATGACCATGGGAATGCAGAGCTGCATGCCCATGGTGAACCAGGTGGTGCCGTGCAAGTAGCCCAGGTGGGCATCGGGCTGGCGCACGAACTCGATGGCGAAGCGGAAGACGCCGTAAACGACGAGAAACAGCGCGGCGATGCTGGGCGCGGGACGCGGTTTCTTGCCGTACCACCAGAGAATGGCGAGCAACACCAGGCCTTCGAGCACCGCCTCGTACACCCTGGAAGGATGACGCGGCAGCGGGCCGCCGGTGGGAAACACCATGCCCCAGGGGAGCGTGGTGGTGGCCCCCCAGAGTTCGCCGTTGATGAAGTTGCCGATGCGGCCCGTGAAGAGCCCGAACGGCACCACGACCGCAATGTTGTCGGCCACCGAATAGAACTTCAGGCCCTTGTGACGGGCGAACAGCCACATTGAAACCGTCACGCCCAGGAGCCCGCCGTGGAAAGACATGCCGCCCTGCCAGATGCGGAGCAGGCTCAGGGGGTCGGCAATGAATCCACTGAAGTTGTAGAACAGGGTGTAGCCCAGGCGTCCGCCCAGAATCACGCCCATCACCACATAAAAGACCGCATCGGAGCAGAGCTGGGCATTCCACCGCACATGCGCCATTCGGCCGCGGCGCACGAGCAGCCACCAGCAGCCCCAGAAGCCGAGCAGGTACATGAGCCCGTACCAGTGGATTTTCACAGGCCCCAAGGCCAGGGCGACGGGGTCGAGGTTGTGGTACGGGATCATGGTTTGCGCTCTAGCCGGTGGTCACGCGGCAGTAAAAGGCCTTCAGGTAGCGGGTTTCGGGGATGGCGGGGTGCACCGGATGATCCGGCCCCTGCTCGCCGCATTCAAGAATCTGCAGGCGCCGCCCGGCCTGGCGGGATTCCCGCAGCAGGATGCGCTGCAACTGCTCTTCGCTGAGGTGGTGCGAGCAGGAACAGCTCACCAGCACCCCATCGGCGGCCAAAAGGTGCATGGCGGCGCGATTGAGCGCGCCGTAGTGGGCCAGGCCCGCCTCTTCATCTTTCTTGCGCTTGATCAGCGCCGGCGGGTCGACGATGACGAGGTCGAACTGGCGGCCCTCGGCGCGCAGGGTCTTCAAGGCGTCCAGGGCATCGGCCTTGATGGTTTCCAGCGCCACGCCACTCAGGGCCGCACTGCGCTGGGCAGCAGCCAGAGCGGGCTCGGAGGAATCCACACAGGTGACCGAGGCTGCACCAAAGGCCGCTGAGCGCATGGCCCAACCGCCGACGTAGCTGAAGAGGTCCAGCACCCGCGCGCCCTTGGCATAGGGGGCCAGGCGGTCGCGGTTGGCGCGCTGGTCGTAAAACCAGCCGGTTTTCTGGCCGCCCTTGAGCGGCGCATCGAAGGGCACGCCCGATTCATCCACCCGCACCCAGTCCGGCACGGTGCCGATCACCTCGTCTTCGCCTCCCAGGCCCTCGGTCTGCCGCATGGCGGTGTCGTTGCGGAACAGGATGCCCTCGGGGCTCAACACCCTGTGCAGGGCCTCGACCAAGAGCGGCTTCAAAAGCTCCATGCCGGCGGTGGTGATCTGGGCCACCAGCACGCTGCCGAAGCGATCGACCACCAGGCCCGGCAGGCTGTCGCTCTCGCCAAATACCAGGCGGTAGTGAGGGCTGGGGAAGAGCTTGGTCCGCAGGGCAAGGGCCTGGCGCAGGCGCCGCTCGAAGAAATC
>CAMTXV010000065.1:0-10603 GCA_947085665.1 uncultured Sinobacteraceae bacterium
AGCTGATGCTCCAGCACCTCGCTGAGGGCCTGCCGGGTGAGCAGGTTGTCGGCGTCGTACTTGCTCAAGACGTCATAGAGCAGACCGCTCGACACCTGCACCTGCTTCACGCTCTTGTGATTTCCGGGGAAGCCCTCGAACACCAGGCCCGCCACGCGGGCAATCTCGCGGAAGCGGCGCTTGGCCATCTCGGCGGCATTGAGACTCTGGGGCAGATCGATTTCGAGGGCTTCTGGCGAGAGGGCGGCGCGCAGTGCGGCGGCATCGAGCGCGGGCAGTTTGCGGGCGAGCAACTCGAAGCCGTAGTCGTTGACTGAAAAGGTGAAGGTGGTGGGCGTGATGCGGGCCAGCCGCCAGGCCATGAGTGCACTCAAGCCCTCGTGGGCGTGACGACCGGCGAAGGGATACACAAACAGATGCTCGCCTTCACGCGAGCTGCTGCGCTCGCACAGCAGTAGACCGGGGCGCGGCAGTGCGCTCCAGGCGGCCTGCACATCCAGCAGCGGCTTGAGCGCTGCCGCCTCGGCATTGGGCAGCTCGCCATCGCCGATGCGGCCGAAGAGTTCGAGCAGCGAATCGGCGAGCGCGGACGACAGCGGCATCTTGCCGCCGGCATAGCGCGGCGTGGTCTGACCCTTGCCGCCGGCCTTCACGAAGGCGGTCATGTCTTTCACCTGGGTGAGCGTCAGCTTGCGGCCACCGAACAGAAAGCTGTCGCCAACGCTGAGCCTGGCGATGAAGCTTTCTTCCACCTGTCCGATGTGGCCGCCGCTCAGAAACGCCACGCGCATCATGCTGTCGGCCGTGATGGTGCCCACGCTCATGCGGTGGCGGCGCGCAAGGGTGGCGTCTTCCACCCGCAGCAGGCCATCGCGCAGCACCACCTTGCGGTACTGCGGGTAGGCGCTGAGTGAGGCGCCGCCCTGCTGCACGAAGTCGAGCACCCACTGCCATTGGCTGTCGCTCAACTCGGCATAGGCGTGGGTGCACCGCACTTCCTGTCGCAGCGCCTCGGGGCTCATCGTGCCGGTGAGTGCGAGCGTGACCACATGCTGGGCCAGCACATCCAGCGCGAGCTTGATAGGCCGGCGCGATTCGATGCGCCGCGCCTGCAGTGCCAGCCGCGCGGCGCCGAACTCGGCCAGTTCAAGTGCGTTGGCGGGCACGCAGAGAATCTCGCTGGCCGCCCCTGGCTGATGGCCGCTGCGGCCAGCCCGCTGCACGAGCCGCGCAATGCCCTTGGGCCCGCCGATCTGAATCACCTGCTCGACCGGCGAGAAGTCCACACCGAGATCAAGCGAGCTGGTGGCCACCACTGCGCGCAGGCTGCCATCGCGCAGGCCCTGCTCGGCGGCGGCGCGAATCTCGGGGGCGAGCGAGCCGTGGTGCAGGGCGATGGGCAGCTCGTGCGCGGCCATGCTCAGGGCATCGTGCCAGCGCTCGGCCTGCGCGCGAGTGTTGGTGAAGATCAAGGTGCTGCGCTTTTGATGCAGTGCCTCAACCACCTGCGGCAGCAGCTCCAGCCCCATGTGGCCACTCCAGGGGAAGCGCTCCACTTTCTGCGGCATGAGCGTGCGCACGTTTAGGGTTTTGGGCAGGTCGGCACCAATGACGCGACCTTGTCGTCGCGGTGCGCTGCCCCCCTCCCCCAGCCCCTCCCCGCTAGGGGGAGGGGAGTCCAAAGCCCCGCCCCCTTGCGGGGAGGGGTTGGGGAGGGGGTTGCCCAACAAGCAGGCCATCGCCTCTTCCACATTGCCCAGCGTGGCCGACACGCCCCAGACGCGCAGCGCGGGCGAGAGCGCCCGCAGGCGGCTGAGTGCGAGTTCGGTCTGCACCCCGCGCTTGGAAGCCATCAGCTCATGCCACTCATCCACAATCACTGCCTTGAGCCCGCGCCATTGCGGGATGAGATCGGCATAGCTCAGCAGCAGCGAGAGAGATTCCGGCGTGGTGACCAGGCACTGCGGTAGCCGCTTGCGCTGCCGGGCGCGCTGCGAGGCGCTGGTGTCGCCGGTGCGGCGCTCCACCGTCCAGGGCACGTCGAGGGCATCGGCTGCGGCTTGCAGATTGGCGGCGGTGTCGGCGGCCAAGGCCCGCATGGGCGTGACCCAAACCACCCGCAGGGGTTCGTCGGCGCTGCGGCCTTCGAGCAGCGGCCCACACCAGGCGGCGAGTGTTTTGCCGGTGCCGGTGGGCGCGTGAATCAAGCCGCTCTCGCCCGCGGCATAGGCGCTCCAGGCCTGCCGCTGAAAGTCGGCAACACGCCAGCGCTGGGCGGCAAACCAGTGTTCAAGTCGGCGAATGGGCATGCGCCAGTGTAGTCAGCACGGGCTGCGGGATACTGGCCACCCGCACTGCCCAAGAGCCGCCATGCACAACAGTCCCTCCATGCAGGTGAACACCGCCCTCGGCAGGCTGCACCTGCGGCTTTCGGGGAGCGGCCCGGTGATGCTCTGCTGGCCCAGCCTGCTCATGGACGGCCGCATGTGGCAGGCGCAGGCCGCGCATTTCAGCCCGCGCTACCGCGTGGTGTGCATCGATCCACCCGGCGCTGGCGACAGCGAGCCGCTCAAACGCCACTTCACGCTGGAAGAATGCGCGCTGGTAGTGAAGCAGATTCTCGATGTTCTTAAGGCTCCAGATTGCGTGCTGCTGGGCAACTCCTGGGGCGGCATGATGGGTGGCGTTTTTGCCGCGCTCTACCCCGAGCGCCTGCGCGCCGCGGTGCTGATGAACTGCACCGCCTCGCCCGTGGGCTGGGCGCAGAAGCTGGAGTTTCTGACGCTGGCCGCTCTCGTGCAGCGCAGCCCGCGGTTTCCGCCCGCGCTGGTGACCCGCGCCGTGAAGGCCTTTGCCGGCGACACCAGCGAGCGCACCCAGCCGGAGGTGATCGCGTTCATCCGCAACAGCGTGTCGGCAGTCAACCCACGCTCATCGCACTGGGCGGTGCGCAGCGTGGTGCCCTACCGGCGCGACCACCGGCCGCTGCTCTCGCAGGTCACCCGGCCCGTACTGGTGGTGGCCGGCGAGGAAGACCGCACCTTCCCCGTGGCCGAAACCCGCGCCATGGCCGAAGCCATGCCCGGCAGCCGCTTCGTGGTGCTGCCGCAGGTGGGGCATCTCGCTGCGCTGGAGGCGCCCGTGGCGGTGAATGCCGCCATTGATGAGTTTCTGGGCGGGCTGGGACTGCCCTAAAGCCCACGCGTTTCGTCCAGCAACCAGTCGCGCAGCGCAAAGATGGCCGTGAGCTTGGGGTGGTCGGCGCGCCACACGAAGTAGTGCGAGTAGGGGTCTGGCACGGCCAGATCAAACAACCGCACCAGTCGGCCGCGCTGCAACTCGCCCTCCACCAGCGTGCGGCGCGCCAGGCCAACGCCCAGACCGGCTGCCACGGCATCGAGCAGCACCGAGGAATCGGTGAAGGTGGTGCCGCGCGCGGGTTCCTTGAAGGCGAGGCCGGCCGCATGCAGCCAGGGCTCCCAGGGCAACCAGGGGTTGCGCAGCAGGGTGCAGTCGGCGAGTTCGTCCGGCGTGCGCGGCAGCAGGCCCTCGCGGTAGCTGGGCGCGCAGACGGGGAAGCTCGCATCGCCCATCAACCGCACCTGCTGCACCTCGGCCCAGCCGCCGGGGCCGAAGCGGATGGCGCAGTCGGCATCGCCTGCGGCGAGGTCGGCCAGCGTGGCGCGCACGTCCACGAAGAGATCAATCTGCGGATGCCTTGCCGCAAAGCGCGTGAGGCGGGGGGCGAGCCAGCGACCGGCCATGGACGGCAGCACGCTGACGGTGAGCGCGAGCGCCTGCGTGGCATCAGCAGTGGCGAAGCTGCGCTCCAACATGCCCAGCGCCTGCCGCACCTTGGTGACCAGCAGGCGCCCGGCCTCGGTGGGCACCATGCGGTTTTTCTCGCGCGCAAACAGCTTCACGCCCTGGCGCTCTTCGAGCGTGCTGATGTGGTGGCTGATGGCCCCGTGGGTGAGCGACAGCTCCCGCGCCGCCGCCGTGTACGACTGATGCCGCACCGCCGCCTCGAAGGCTTGCAGGGTGGCGAGCGGGGGCAGGCGGGTGGACATGCGCTACCCCGACACGGTGTTTTGCGCACGCGCAAACGGGTGCGAGAGGGGTAGCTGGGCGGCATTCGCAGCCGCTGCTGTCGCGGCGGGTCTTCTCATGCCGCCAGTATCGGCGTTGTGAAATCCGCTCACAACGCTGGGCAAAACTCTTCGTTTCCCCGGTGCGGGTCGCACGCGCAGACTGCGCGCCATTGTTGAGACCCGTCATGACCCCCTACCAGCTCTATTACGCCCCCGGCGCCTGCTCAGTCACTGCGCACGCCGCGCTCGAATGGCTGCAACAACAAGGCCTCGCGCGCTACACGGCGCACAAGCTGCTGCTGCCGCAGGGCGACCAGCGCAAGGCGGAATACCTCGCCATCAACCCGCGCGGCAAGGTGCCGGCGCTGATGCTGGCCGATGGCGCGGTGCTGACCGAAACACTCGCGATCCTGCGTTACCTGCACGCGGCGCATCCGCAGGCTGCACTGCTGCCCGCTGGGGCGCTGGCCGAGGCGCGTGGCTGGGAGTGGCTGAGCTGGCTCAGCAGCACCGTGCAGTCGCATGCCTTCATGCTGGTGTTCTACCCCATGCGCTTCGCTGCTGATGAGGCGGTACAGAGCGCGCTCGAAGCGCATGGTCGCGCGCTACTCACGCAGCATTGGGCCGATCTCGAATCACGCCTGCCCGCTGAAGGCTTTGCACTCGGTGCGTTCTCCATCGTCGATGTGCATCTCACGGTCTTCTACCGCTGGGCCAAGCGCTATGGCTTCAAGCCCCAGCAGCACAGCCCGCGCTGGGCGGCACTGGTCGCGCGCGCACTCGCGCAGCCGGTGATGGCCGCCACGCTCGCGGCCGAGGGCATCAATCTGAGGGATGCGCTGCCTGCACGCCCCGCCCATCTCTGGGCGATCCCCAACGACGCCATGCAAGGCACACCATGAGCGCCGCAGAGCAAGACGCAAGACGTGGCTTCTGGGCCGCCCTCTCGGCCTTCGCCATCTGGGGAACGCTGCCCATCTACATCGCCCAGCTCGCCCCCACCGAGGCGGTGGAGATCATGGCGCACCGCGTGCTCTGGGCGCTGCTGTTTGTTTTCAGCTATCTCGCGCTCAAGGGGCAGGTGGGCACGGTGTGGACGACGCTGCGCAATGCCAAGGCGCGCATCCGTCTTGCGGCTTCGGCGGTGCTCATCACCATCAACTGGCTGGTGTATGTGTGGGCGGCGAGCAACGGCCACGTCATTGAGGCGAGCTTGGGCTACTTCATCAACCCGCTGGTGAGCGTGTTGCTGGGCGTGTTCGTGCTCAAGGAAAAACTCAACCGCTGGCAGTGGCTTGCCGTGGCGCTGGCGGCACTCGGCGTACTCTGGCTCACCGTGCAGGTGGGCCGCCCGCCGTGGATCGCCATCGCGCTTGCGCTCTCCTTCGGCATCTACGGGCTCATCCGCAAGCAGGTGGCGGTGGAGTCGGTCACGGGCCTCGGCGTGGAAGTGTTGCTGATCGCGCCCTTCATGCTCGTCTACCTGCTGTGGAAGCTCAGCAGCGGCACCATGACCTTCGGCCACCACAGCCTCTACGTGGATGGCTTTCTCATCTTGGGCGGCGCAATCACGGCCATTCCGCTGGTGCTGTTTTCCTACGGCGTGCGGCGCGTGCCGCTCTCCACCGTGGGCATCCTGCAATACGTGGGACCCACCTTGCAGCTCCTCTTCGGTGTGTTCGTGTTCCACGAGCCGTTCACGCAGATTCAGCTGGTGGGTTTCGCGCTGATCTGGGCTGCGCTCTTCGTCTACGCCGGTGAGGGTCTGTGGCGCGGGCGCCGCGCGCGGCTCAATGCGGCACTCACCGAGAGCGGCGCGCCCGCGCCATGACCGACGCCAACCGCCGCGCCTGGTGGCTGATGTGCATCGCCGCACTCATCCTCACGCTGACGATGGGTGCCAGGCAATCGCTGGGCCTGTTCATCGTGCCGATCAACGAGAGCACCGGGATGGGCATCGCGGCCATCAGCTTCGCGCTCGCCGTGGGGCAGCTGATGTGGGGTGTGGCGCAGCCTTTGTTCGGCATGTACGCCGACCAGCGCGGCTCGGTGGGTGTGGTGCAGCTGGGCGGATTGATGCTTGCGGGCGGCCTGGCCTTGGCGCCCTTCGTGCCCACGCAATGGGGTCTGCTGTTCTGCCTGGGCGTGCTGTCCGCTGCCGGTGCCGGCGCGGGGAGTTTCTCCATTCTCATCGGCGCCACCTCGCGCCAGTTACCTGTGGAAAAACGTGCCTTCGCCGCAGGCTTCATCAATGCCGGCGGCTCCTTCGGGCAGTTCGTGTTTGCACCGCTGGCGCAGGCGGTGATTGCCGCCTTCGGCTGGGCCGCAGCCCTCTGGACACTCGCCGCCACCAGCCTGCTCACGCTGCCCCTCGCGCGTAGCCTGCGCGGTGGCACGCCAGTGCCGCCCGCGGCCAACGCCGCGCCGGTTGTTGAAGGCCCCAGCATGGGCAGCGCCATCCGCACCGCGTTTGCCGACCGCAGCTATTGGTGTCTGCACATCGGCTTCTTCACCTGCGGCGTCCACATCGCCTTTCTCGTCACGCATCTGCCGGGCGAGGTGCAGCTGTGCGGCCTGTCGGCCAATGTCTCGGCCGTCTCGCTCGCCTTGATTGGCCTGTTCAACATCGCGGGCAGCCTGATGGCCGGCTGGCTCGGTACGCGCTACCGCATGAAGTGGATTCTGACCGCCGTGTATGCAAGCCGCGCCGTGATGATCGGTGTCTTTTTGCTCAGCCCACGCACGCCGCTGGTGTTCTATGTGTTCGCAGCCGCGCTCGGCTTCACCTGGCTCGCCACCGTGCCGCCGGTGGCGGGGCTGGTGGGCAAATTGTTCGGCACGCGCTACCTCGCCACCCTCTTCGGCCTCACGCTGCTGTCGCACCAGCTGGGGGGATTCTTCGGCGCCTGGCTGGGGGGTGTCACCATGTCGCGCTTCGGCGACTACCAATGGATGTGGATCGCCGACATGGTGCTGGCGCTCTTGGCAGCGCTCATCAATCTGCCCATCCGCGAGGCGCGCGTGTCGCCCCCTCAACTGGCAAGCGCCTAGCCGCCGCTGCTAGGGTTGGCGCATGAAAACTCCCCACGCCCGCACCGCCATCCCCACCACCGACGGCCTGCAACTGAGTGCCCTGCTGGAAGGCCGGGCCGGTGCCCCCATGCTGGTGTTCGTTCATGGCTACCCCGACAACCTGCGGGTGTGGGATGCCGTGGTGTCGGCGCTGCAAACGCGCTATCGCATCGTGCGCTACGACGTGCGAGGCGCGGGGCGCTCCGATGCCCCGGACACCCTCGGCGGTTACCGGCTGCCTCAGCTCAGCGCAGACTTCCGCCGCGTCATCAATCACTTCAGCCCAGACGAGCCCGTGCATCTCATCGGCCACGACTGGGGCTCCATTCAGAGCTGGGAGTTCGCCACCGACCCCGCGCTGGCAGGTCGCATTGCGAGCTTTACCAGCATCAGCGGGCCGGGGCTCGATCAGGTGGCCGTGTCCGCCCGCGCGCCGCGTGCCGGCATGCAGCGCGTGAAAGAGATGGCGGCCTCCTGGTACATCGGCGCGTTTCATCTGCCCGCACTCGGCCCGCTCACCTGGAAACTCGGCCTCGCCCGCCACTGGCACCGCGTGCTCGCGCGGCTGGAGAAGCTGCCGGACGCGCCGCAACACGGCAGCCAGGCCCGTGATGGCATCAATGGCATCAACCTCTACCGCGCCAACGTGCTGCCGCGCCTGCTGCGTCCGCGACCCCGGCAGGCGACCGCGCCGGTGCAGCTGGTGGTGGCCACGCGCGATCCCTTCGTGAAGCCCTACATGCTGAAAGACCTGGGCCGCTGGGCGCCCTCGCTGCAGCGCGCTGAAATCGACGCAGGCCACTGGCTACCGCTCACCCAGCCGAACTGGCTGGCCACGCAGATCGACCGCTTTGTGCAGTCGCTCGCCACCCACAACCGGAGTGCTGCATGACCTTCACCAAACTCACCAAGACCGACGCCGAGTGGCGCACCCTGCTCACGCCCGCGCAATACCGCGTGCTGCGCGGCGAAGGCACCGAAATGTGCGGCACCCACCCCTTCAACAACGAGAAGCGCGCCGGCACTTTCGTGTGTGCGGGGTGCAACCTGCCGTTGTTCAAGAGCGACACCAAGTTTGAGAGCGGCACCGGCTGGCCAAGCTTCTGGGACCCGATCCCCGGCACCTTGGAAACCAAGACCGACCACCACATCGGCTACGCCCGCACCGAGTACCACTGCGCGCGCTGCGGCGGCCACATGGGCCATGTGTTTGAAGATGGCCCACGCCCCACTGGGCTGCGCTACTGCAACAACGGCGAGTCGCTCACCTTTGTGCCCGAAGGCAGCGCACTGCCGGCGCTGCGCGTTTAGTTGTTGAACGCCGCCGCCAGCAGCGTGTAGCTGTTGAGGCGCGCCGCGTGGTCGTGAATGTTGCTTACGGCCATCACCTCATCGGCGCCACTGTCTTCAACCAGCTGTTCAATCTGCGCCCGTACGGTGGCCGGGCTGCCGATCACCGTGCGGCTGCGGTACTCCCGCACCGCTTCGCGCTCGGCAGGTGAGTAGGGGTAGGCCAGTGCTTCCTCAGGGCTCGGCAGCGGCTTGAACTCACCGCGACGGATGCGCAACCAGGCGAGGTCCATCGTCGTCGCAAGGTGATCGGCCTCGGCATCGGTCGCTGCACACACCACCGCCACACCGAGAATCGCGTGCGGCTTGGCAAAGTCGGCTGAGGGGCGAAAGCTCTCGCGGTAGGCTCGAAACGCAGGCCCCGCAGGCTCCGGGCTGAAGTGGCTGGCAAAGCTGTAGCCCATGCCCGCCGAACCCGCCCACTGCGCACTCGCCCCACTCGAACCCAGCAGCGTGATGGGCGGCAGCGGCACCTCGCCCGGCACCGCCACGATGCGCCGATACGGATGGTTGTCGGGGAAGGCGCGCTGCCCGGTGAACGCCAGCAGCTCCGCCAGCAAGCCGGGAAACTCGTTGCCATCCACCGCCCGCAAAGCACGACTCGCATTGCCATCCGACCCCGGCGCGCGGCCAATCCCTAAGTCGATGCGATTGGGGTGCAGTGCCGCCAGCGTGCGAAAGGCTTCTGCCAACTTCAGCGGCGTGTGGTTGGGCAGCATGATGCCGCCGGAGCCCACCCGCATCGTGGTGGTCGCTGCCGCAATGTGGCCAATGAGAATCTCCGGTGCGGAGCTGGCCACACTCGGCATGGAGTGATGCTCCGCAAACCAGTAGCGCACATAGCCCAGCTGCTCGCCAAGCCTTGCTAAGTCCACCGTGCGCCGCAGCGCTTCGCCTGCAGTGGTGCCCGTGGGCACGGGGACGAGATCGAGGATGGAGAGGGGGATGGGCATGGTGGAGCCTCAAGGACAGCGAGGTTTCAATGGTGGTGGCGTTTTTGACTGCTGCAATATCAAGCCCGCATGGCAGGAATCAGCCTGCTGTTGGGCGCAAACAAAAAAGCGGTGCTGAACCCCTAGTGACTCCCTCGTGTTGACCGCCTTCGCCCAAAGGGCCATCATGCAGTTGTTGGAAATGCAAGAGCATTAGTCGAGGGCACTCCGGAATTGGCCTTCGCACTTCTGGGCAGCAGATAGCCGGTATTCTGCGGTAGCGGCGAGGTGGCAACACTTCGGTCTCCGAACCTTGAAGCTAAGGGGGCGTTGCGACTACCTAACCAACTACAACGGCCCCCCAGTGGGGCCGTTTGCATTTGCGGATTCATCCAAACAACAACAGGCTGCCGCCCGTGAATGCCAAGCAAGCGATTCTCAATCCGGCCACGAGCACACCGTCATTCGGCACATTCCCCGGCTTCACCGTGCGGGAGTCAGGCCGGGTGTTTGCACCGGGGCCAATCCAGCTCAGATACGGCGAGCATTTCGGCCCGCATCGCGGCTACGGGTTCATACACATCTGGCGCGAGCATTTTCCCGGCGCCAATGTGGAATCGGATGCGCTCGCCCAAGTGATTCAGTTCGTTCAATCCGTTTTGGCAAAAGGCTCTGGCGTGTTCTACGAAGGCGGCACGGGACGCCACGAACGACGGGCCATCGTGTGCCGCGTGGGCAAGATGCTGGTGGTGCTGGAGGAGATGACGGATGCCGAGAACAACACCCTGTATTCGGTCGTCACCGCGTTTCGCAGCAATCCCAAAGGTGTTCGCGTAGCCACCCTTTAAGCCGTGGTTTCGCCGTAGCGATTTGCGTAAACCCCTCAATCCCCGATGATGCAACCAAGCCCTTCGCATCCCCCAAAACCATGACCCGCCCCACCACCCTGCTGCCGCTCTGCGGCCTGCTGCTCGCCCTCGCCCTGCCTGCCCACGCCGCCACCGGCGATGCGCTACCTGCCAGCAACCCCTTCGCCCAGCCCAGCACGCTGCCGTACCAGTGGCCAGCCTTCGACCGCATCAAGGACGCCGACTACCGCCCCGCCTTCGACGCCGGCATGGCCGAGCAGCTGCGCGAGGTGGCGGCGATAGATCGGAA
>CAMTXV010000066.1:0-14862 GCA_947085665.1 uncultured Sinobacteraceae bacterium
CTGCAGGCTGTTGCGCAGGCCGGCGAGATCACGCGGCCGGGCACTGCGCAGCGCAATGCGGCCGGCGATGCGTTCGAGATCGGCAATGTCCTTCAGGGCTGCACGCAGGTTCTCGTTGCGCGAAGGCCCTGCCCGCAGGCTGGCGGCCAGCAGTTCCTCCTGCGCATCGAAGCGCGCATTCAGCAGGCCTACGTCGCGCAGCGGCCGCAGCAGCCAGGCACGCAGCAGGCGGCTGCCCATGTGGGTCACGGCAGAGTCCATCACGCTGGCCAACGTGGGCGTGGACTCGCCGGCGAGCGTGCGGTCGATCTCCAGATTGCGCCGGGTGGCGGCATCGAGCATCAGCGCGTCTTCGGTGGACTCCACCGTGAGTGCGGTGACGTGGGTGAGCTGCGCGCGAGCGGTCTCGTTGGCGTAGGTCAGCAGCGCACCGGCGGCCGCAAGCGCTGCACCGAGTTCCTCGGCACCGAAACCGCGCAGGTCGCGGGTGGCGAACTGCTCGGTGAGCTTGCGGCGCGCGGTGGTCACATCGAAGTGCCAGGGCGGACGGCGGCGAGCGGCAGGGTGCGCCATCACATCGAGCAGCGTGCTGGCGAGATCGTCCGGCACCAAGAGTTCGGTGGGGCGCACGCGCGCCAGCTCGGCGGTGAAATCGCTGATCTTTGCAGTTTGCAGCACGCGGAAGCGGCCCGAGCCCAGATCCAGCCAAGCCAGACCATAGTGGCCGTCCTGCACGCACACGGCGGCGAGACTGTTGCTGGTGCGCGCATCCAGCAGGGCTTCATCGGTGGCGGTGCCGGGGGTCACTACACGCGCCACTTCACGGCGTACGGGGCCCTTGTCCACACCCACTTCGCCCACCTGCTCGACAATGGCCGCACTCTCGCCCTGGCGGATGAGCTTGGCCAGATAGTTGTCGAGCTGGTGATAGGGCACGCCTGCCATCACCACCGGCTGGCCCGCCGACTCGCCGCGCTGCGTGAGCGTGATGCCGAGCAGCTTCGCGGCGCGGCGGGCGTCGTCGTAGAACAGCTCGTAGAAGTCGCCCATGCGGAATAGCACGAGCGTGTCCGGGAATTCGGCCTTGATCTTGAGGTACTGCGCCATCAGCGGCGTGTGGCCGCCCGCTGCCGCCTTCACGCTCATGCGCTGCGCTTCAAGAGATCGCGCGCCAGCGCCTGCGTGGCGACGGTGATCTCCTGGCCGCCGAGCATGCGGGCAACCTCCAGGGTGCGGGCGTCTTTCAACAGCGGCAGCACCCGGGTGAAGGTTTGTGCGTCTTTCACTTCCTTGCGAATGCCGAGGTGTTGCGCGCCATGCACGGCGACTTGCGCGAGGTGGGTGACGCAGAGTACCTGTCGGCGCGCGCCCAGCGTCTTGAGTTTCTGGCCGACGATATCGGCCACGCCGCCGCCAATGCCGGCATCCACCTCGTCGAAGATCATCGTCGGGGCGCCGCTATCGGCCGCACCCACTACTTGTATGGCCAGCGACACGCGCGATAGCTCGCCGCCACTCGCCACCTTGGCGAGCGCACGCGGCGGCTGGCCGGGGTTTGCGCTGAAATCGAGACGCACTTCATCGGCCCCATACGGGCGTGGGCGTTCGCTCTCCGTGGGTTCCACCGCCACCACCAGCTGCGCATTGGCCATGCCCAGCTGACGCACGATGGCGCTGACTTCGCTGCCGTACTTCAACGCGGCTTTCTGGCGCGCGGTGGTGAGTGCGGCGGCGGCTTTCTGATACTTCGCAAGGGCCGCGGCGCGCTCGGCTTCGAGCTGCTGCAGGCGCTCGCCGGCATGTTCGAGGTCATCCAGCTCGGCCGAGAGCGTGGCGAGATGCGCCGGCAGCTGTGCAGCCTTGATACGGTGCTTGCGCGCGAGATCGTGCAACGCGCCCAGGCGGCGCTCCACTTCGGCGAGGTGCGCCGGGTCGAGATCGAGCCGGTCGAGCTGACGGGTGGCAATGTCGCTGGCCTCGCGCACCAAGGCCTGCGCCTGTGCGACGAGATTCTCGGCCTCGGCAAAGCCCTCGTGCAGCGGCGTGAGGCCAGCCAACAGGCTACTGGCGCTGCTGAGCTGGTCGTAGATCGCGCCATCACCGCCATACAGCAGCTCCTGCGCGCGGCTGCCGTCTTCCATCAGGCGCCCGGCGTTGGCTAGGCGCTTGTGATCGGCTTCGAGACGATCCAACTCGTCGTCCTGCAGCTGCAGGGCGCGCAGCTCCTGCACCTGGTGGCGCAGATAGTCCGTCTGTGCCGGGTCACGGCTGGCCGCCCCCTTGGCGGCGCTGATGGCGCGGTCGGCAGCGAGCCAGAGTGCTGCGGCATCGGCCACCGCCTTGAGCGGGGTGGGGTAGGCGCCGAAGCCATCCAGCAGACTGCGCTGCACGTCCGGCTTGAGCAGGGTCTGGCTCTCGTGCTGCCCGAAGAGATCGACCAGATGCTCGCCCAGCTCGCGCAGCGGCCCGGCATTGGCGGCCTGGCCGTTGATGAAGGCGCGCGTGCGGCCTTCGGCGGTGACCACGCGACGGATCAGGCACTGCATCGGCTCGTCGGTATCCGTGAGTTCCTGCTCATCGAGCCAGCGGACTGCGTCCGGCGCATCGTACAAATCGAACTCGGCGGTGATCTCGGCCTTCTCGCAGCCCTGTCGTACCAGGGCGGGGTCGGCGCGGGTGCCCAGCACCAGGCCCAGGGCGTCGAGCAGTATCGACTTGCCCGCGCCGGTTTCACCCGTCAGCACGGTGAAGCCGGTGGCAAGGTCCAGTTGCGCCTCGTCGATGATCGCGAGGTTCTTGATGTGCAGCGATTTCAACATCGGTCTATCCGCGCTCGCCCGGCTCGTCGCCGCTCTTGGCCAGGGTGGGCCCACGGCCCCAGTGCAGCTTGTCGCGCAGCAGGCTGAAGTACTGGTAGCTAGCCGGGTGCACCAGCCTCAAGCGATGTGACGCCTGAGCGACTTCCACGGTGTCGCCGGGGCGTATCGGCCGACTCACCTGGCCATCGCAGGTGACCGTCGCCATGGCGGGCGCAGGCCCGCGCAGCACGATGCGCACCGCAGCGGTGGTGGGCACGACGATGGGGCGATCTGACAGCGTGTGCGGGCAGATGGGTACGAGCGTGAGGGCCGACACGCTGGGGTGCACCACCGGCCCGCCGCCCGAAAGCGCATAGGCGGTGCTGCCGGTGGGGCTGGACACAATCATGCCGTCGGCACGGTGCTGGCTGATGAACTCATCGCCCAGCCAGGTCTCGAAATCGAGCATGCGGATGTTGGCGAAGTTGCGCAGCACCACGTCGTTCACGGCCAGTGCCGGCGGCTCGGCGCTGCCATCGGCGTGGCGGATGACCATGCTCAGCAGCAAGCGGTCGTCCGCAACACCTTGGCCGGCCAGCACGGCTTGCAGCGCCTGGCGCATTTCGTCCGGGCGCACATCCACCATGAAACCGAGGCGACCCTGGTTCACGCCCAGCAGCGGCACGCCGTAGCGACCCAGGCTGCGGCCGGCATCCAGCAGGGTGCCATCGCCACCCACCACCACCACCAGCTGGCAGCGCTCGCCCAGTTGCTGTCGCGCCACGGCGGGCAGGCCGGCGCTCTGCGCCAGCGCGGCGTGGTGGTCGTCCACCAGCACTTCACAGCCCATTTCCTGCAGCAGTGCGCACAGCGCCCTGAGGGTGGGCAGCGCCGCAGGATCAGTGCGCTTGCCAATGACGCCGACGGTGCGAATGGACATGCTGTGGGCGGCGCTCGAAGGGGTGCTGGACATGCGCGGCACTCTACCGTGCGCGCGCGGCGAATCCCATATTCAGTTCGGCGCTTTTTGGGCCTTGACACTGCAAGGCGCAGTTCCCACATTGCAGGCCATGACCGCGCCCCTAGACCCCCGTGCTGCCGAGCTGCTCAAGCTGCTTGTGGAGCGCTATATCCAGGACGGCGAGCCCGTGGGCTCGCGCACCCTGGCGCGTGCGGCGGCCCTTGGCATCTCGCCCGCGACCATCCGCAATGTGATGAGCGATCTCGACCAGCTTGGTCTTGTTGCCAGCCCGCACACCAGCGCGGGGCGCATTCCCACCACCCGCGGCTATCGCTACTTTGTGGATCAGCTGCTGGCCCCTGAGGCGCTCAATGATGAAGAGCGTGTGCAGATTGCCGATGAGCTCGCCCCGGGCTGGCGCGCGCCGGATGATCTGGTGCAGACCGCCAGCAATCTCTTGAGCCAGCTCTCGCGCATGGCCGGTGTGGTCACCGTGCCCAAGCGCAATCTCTCGGTGCTGCGGCGTATCCAGTTCATGCCGCTGTCGGACAATCGCGTGCTGGTGATTCTGGTCGTCAACCAGCACGAGGTGCAGAACCGAGTCATCCACACCACGCGGCCTTATGGCGCCGACGAGCTGGAGCGCTTCGGCAATGCCATCAACGAGCACTTTGCCGGCCGCGATCTGGTGAGCCTGCGCCGCGCGCTGGTGGATGAAGTGGCCGACGTGCAGGGCCGTGTGAATCTCATCCTGCGCGAGGCCGCCGCCATGGCCGATGCCGCGCTGAGCAACGAGCCCGCCAAGCCGCATGGCTATGTGATGGCTGGTGGCGCGAATCTCTTGGGCTTTCAGGACATGAGCGACTTGGGCCGCCTGCGCGGGCTTTTCGACGCGCTGGATCGCAAGCGGGATCTCCTGGGCCTGTTCGACCAGTGCCTGGTGGCTGATGGCGTGCAGATCTACATCGGCGAAGAGTCGGGCTACCGCGTGCTGGATGAATGCAGCGTGGTGAGTGCGCCCTACACCGTGAATGGTCAGGTGGCGGGCGTGCTGGGGGTGATTGGCCCCACCCGCATGGCCTACAACCGCATCATCCCGCTGGTGGCCGAAACCGCGCGCGCGCTTTCGCAGGGCTTGAACGCCGAGCAGTAGGCGGCCGCGACTGTGCAGGTCCTGCTTGATTCAGCGCGGCTGCCAGTTGCGCTTGCCGCTGCGGTCTTCCGTCACCAGGTACTTGCCGGCGCGGCGATAGCGCGTGAGCGCCTGAAATTCGCCCTGGCCTTGAGCTTTGCCATACAGCACGCCGTCTTTGGCTGACCACTGCCCCTCGAACACCAGCTTGCGGCCAGCATTGCTGCCATAGCTCCAGTTCTGCCCGCCGCCCACCGATTGCGTCCACTGCCGCAGCTGGCCATCGGCGCCAATCTCCATCGTCAGCACCGTGGTGAACGAGGCAAAGTTGGAGCCGCTGCTGTTGATGATGTTTTCGTAAGTCCACACCCCCACCAGCTGCGCATCGCGTGCCCCCGCCGCCACCGGAGCCTCGCGCACAAAGACCGCCTGCACCGACTTGCTGATGCCGGTGGCCGGCGTATCGACACTCACCGTGGCCTTGAGCCGATCCCCCTGCATCTGCCCTTCAAGATGCGCCACGGTAAGCCCGCGGGCGCCGTCACTGAGCGTGAGGTGCAGGGTGTTGCCCTGAAACGCGCCCTTGGCATTCAGGGTATAGCCCGGCTCTTCGTAGAGGCCCGTCACCACGCCGCCGCGCGTGCCTACGGTCAACACCGTAGTTGTGCCTTCAAGAATGGCCACGTAGCGGCCGTTGATGACGGTGGCGCTGGCGAGTGCCGGCAGCAGCAGGGCGAGCAGGGCAGTGAGCAGCTTGGTCATGGGAGTTGGCAAACCTGAGGGCGGATTGGTGCAGCGTAACCTGCCGGTTCGCTGATGTCGGACGACGCTGTGTTAGTCCGACCTCTGTGTTCTGGCAAACACAGCAGCAGGTATGAGATTGAACGTTCTGATCAGTCGCGCTGCTGCCAGATGAAGGGATTGCGGCTTGCATGAAATACCGCAAGCACCACCATGCGGTTTGGTTCAACACGGTAGTAGATGCTGTAGGGGAACCGTGTTGCCACCACGCGGCGTATGCCATTGTGAATCACCGCGTAGAGCAAAGGCTGATTAGCAGCGAGCGCGATGCAGCGGTCGATCTCCGCGATGAACTCAGCGCCGAGAGGAGGGCGACGTGCCTCATACCAGGCTGCGGCTTCAATGAACTCGGATTGCGCGGAGCGACGAAACGAAACCAGCAGGCTCATTGCCCGATGCGAGCGAAGGCGGCAGATTTCACCTCAGACCATGACACCACGTCATCCGGGTTCGCTGCGTGTTCTGCAAGGCGCTTGTCGAGCTCCATCTTTTGTGCGGCCGAAGGCTGCGGTGCGCTGCCGCGTGTTGCGATGTCCTGCCACAGTACCTCAGCCAGCTCCAGCTGATCCTGAGTGCTGAGCTGACGTGCTTGGAGAAGCAGTTGTGCGTTCATGCCCTGAAGTATGCCCTCCGTATTGGGAGACAAAAAGCCCCGGACGTTGTCCGAACCACCTCGCTCAAATCCACCTCTGCACCACGGCTGGGATGAATGCGCGGCACATCTCATCTTACTTCGGCGCCATCCGAATCGCCCCATCCAGCCGAATCACCTCGCCGTTGAGCATGGGATTTTCGATGATCGATTGCACCAGCCTGGCGTACTCGCTGGGCCGGCCCAGGCGGCTGGGGAAGGGCACCGTGGCTTCCAGCGAGGCGCGGATGACCGGGCTCATGCTCGCCATCATCGCCGTCTCGAAAATGCCGGGGGCGATGGTCATCACGCGAATGCCAAAGCGGGCCAGCTCGCGGGCAATGGGCAGAGTCATGCCCACCACGCCGGCCTTGCTGGCGCTGTAGGCAGCCTGGCCAATCTGGCCGTCGAAGGCGGCGACGCTCGCAGTGTTGATGATCACGCCGCGCTCACCGTCCTCGTTGGGAGCCTGCTTGGCCATGGCATCGGCTGCGAGGCGCAAGAGGTTGAAGCTGCCGATGAGATTCACCTGGATCACGCGGGCGAAGTTTTCCAGCGAATGCGGGCCGTCCTTGCCCACCACGCGCTCGCCGGTGACGATGCCGGCGCAGTTGATCACGCCATGCAAGGCGCCAAACTCTTCTCGCGCGAGTTCCACGGCGGCCGAGGCATCGCGGTCGCTGGTGATGTTCACCTGGGTGAACACGGCGTTGTCGCCCAGTTCATTGGCGAGTGCGCGGCCGGCCATCTCGTTCAAGTCGGCAATCACCACCTTGCCGCCGTGGGCAATCAGGTGTCGCACGGTGGCTTCGCCCAGGCCCGAGGCGCCGCCGGAAACAATGAAGGTGGACTCTGCAATCTGCATGGTGTGACTCCCGGAATGCGACTGTTTTTATGGTGTGGGCCGATTGTAGTGCTGCCCCGCAGCGGTAATGCTTGCAGCCATGTCCACCCCGCTGATTCTCCCTGCCGCCTCCCCCCAGGCCACTGCTTTGGCTTTGCAACCGGGCCTGTGGATCGCCTGCGCCGCCTTGGGGCCGGCGGCCGACGCGGCGGGCGTGCTTTGCCCGGCTGCGGCGTCTCTGGCTGCACGGCATTACCCGGCGCTCTCGCGACGGCAGGCGTTTCTCGCCGGGCGCGCAGTGGCGGCCACCGCGCTGGCCGCGCTGCAACAGCCGACAGCAGTGGGGCGCGCTGCCGATGGAGCGCCACAATGGCCTGCCGGCGTGGTGGGCAGCATTGCGCACGATGGCGCACAGGCGGTGGCGGTGGTGGGTCTCAGCCGCCAATGGCAGGCCTTGGGGGTGGATGTAGAACCGGACCTGCCCTTGCCTGAAGATGCCGCCAGTCTGGTGCTGCGACCCGAGGACGAGACCGCCTTGCAGCAGCATTTCGGGCTTGAAGCCCGGCGCTATGGTCGGCTGGTGTTTGGCGCCAAGGAGTGTGTGCACAAGGCCCTGCATCCCTGGCGCGGGGCCTGGCTGGAGTTCGATGCCGTGCGCATCGAGTGGCAAGGCCGCACGGCAGAGAGTGGCGAGTGGCTGGCGCTGCCCGTGAGTGCCGAAGCGAAGACGGCGTTTGCCGACACCCGCTTGCGGGGGCGCTGGTGGCGTCAGGGCGGGGCGCTGTTCACGCTGCTGACGGTCAGCGCCTGAGCCGGAGAACTTAAGCAGCCACCTTCAGCAGCCAGGCGCGGATGTAGCGGATCATCTCTTCACGCGCCGCGCGCCGGGTGAGGGTGTGGTCAATGTGCGAAAGGTAGAGCAGCTCGGCGGCACCACGCAGCACCGGAAACACATCGAAGTGCTGATCGGCATACAGATAGGTGTCGTGCACATCACCGGTGAACACGAAGGCCATGATCACGCGGCGCTGCACGAAGTGCTGGTAGTCGGCCGCCACTTCGGCAGCGCTGGGCCACTGGATCATCTCGGCATCGGCGCCGCGAGGCTCAGAGAGTCGGTACTGCGGCAGCACGCGCCCCAGCAGGTTCTTCACCGAACGCAGCGGGTGCGCCAGCCGGCCGGCCCAGTACAGCCAGTGATAGCGGCCATTGCGGTAGGCGTAGCCGTCAATGCTGAAAAGCCCCATCACGCGCGCGTCGGCGCGACAGAGCTGATGGCCATCGTGCGAGCCCGAGCAGAGGCCGATCACCATGTAACGGGTGCCGAGCTGGCGTTTGTCGAGCACATCGAGCAACTGCTGGCTGTCGGCGAGTGAAGACGCGGCCTGACCCTGCGGCGCGTCGCTGTCGCCTAAGCCGCTGACGTCATAACGCACCACGCAAAAGCCAGCGGCGGCGAGCGCGCGTGCGGTTTGTACATGCAGGCGGTTGGGGCCCACGCGGTGCTCGAAGCCGGTGTTGGGAATGACAACCACCGGCCGCGCCGGGTTGATGGAGGCCGGCAGGGTGAGGATGCCGAACAGGCGGCCTTGCTCGCCAAACTGGAGCAGGCTTTCAGTGAGATCAGCACTCACCGCAGCACTCCGGCCAAATGATTGGCGAGCTTGCCCGCTGCCGCTGCGGGCACCCAGGGGGTGTTCACCCAGTCCAGCTCCTGCCAGTGCGCAGCTTCACCGCTGGGCAGCACGGCACTGGCCGCGGCGCCTAATGGTGCGGGGTGATCGCTGCTCACAAACCAGAGATTGCCGGCCTCGCCCTGCGGAGCCTGCAAGCCGCGCAGGGCTTCTGCCAGCGCGGGTGGGAAGGCATGACCCTGCAGCTCGTTGCCGTCGCTGGGCGGCAGCTGGGCCTTGCGGTCGCGGCGCCAGTTCTTGGCGGCATCGGAGCGATCAGAGTGCTCGCGCATGAGGTCGATGTAGGTCTTGCCGCTTTCCGGAACATCCCAGTGCACGAGCAAACGGGCATTGAGACCGGGGCGCTGGCGCGCGGCCTCGGCAATCAGCGCGCCCAAGCGCAGGCCGATGACCACGATGTCCTGCTTGCCGCTGAGTTCGCGCAGTTCGCGGGCGGCCAGCACCAGATCCTCCAGCCAGTGCTCCAAGCGGGCATCCAGGCTGTGGCCCTGGGAGTCGCCGGTGCCGGAGTAGTCGAAACGCAGGGTTTCAAAGCCAGCCGCAGCGAGCTTTTGCGCCAGCACACGCACGCCGCGGTAGCTGCGCATGTACTCCAGGCCCCAGCTGTTGCAAATCAGCACTGCGGTTTGCCGGGCAGCACCATGGGCTGCATGGTGAAAACCAAACAGCAGTCTTTGCTTCGAGCCGAATTGCAGGGCCTGCATCTGTAGGATTTATGGCGGAGCCTGTAGAGCGTTCAGCATTGTCCCTGCTAGGGCTCAAACAATCTACCTAGCCAGTTGGATGACTTCTTCTCCTTCGGTCTGGCGGGCACCACGATATCGCTCACTGACGATGGCTTCGCCGCAGCAACGCCAGCCGCCGATGCACCGAAGCTTGCGGCGCTGGCTGCTGCGTTGACGGCCGCCTTGGCCGGTGCCGCCGGCAGTTGCAGCGCACCACCGCCCAATTGCTGGGCAATGGACTGCAGCGGATCGGTCATCAGACTGCGCAGACCGGGCTTGATGCCAAAACGCGCCTGCAACCTTGCGGCAGCCTGCACGGCGAGCAAGGAATGGCCACCGAGATCGCCGAAGCGGTCGTCAATGCTGATGGCGTTATTGCCGAGCAGCTCGGCCCACACTTCGGCCACGGCGTGTTCGGCGGTGGTACGCGGGGCTATGCGCGCGGTGGCGGTTTGCAGCCCTCCAAAGGGATCAGGCAGGCGTTTGCGGTCGAGCTTGCCGTTGGCAAGGCGCGGCAGGCTGGCGAGGGCCACAAAATGCTGCGGCACCATGTAGCTGGGCAGGTGCTCGCGCAGGGTATTGCGCAGCACGCTGGCCAAGGGCTCTTCAGCCCCTTCGCGCAGGCTGAAGTAGGCCACCAGACGTTGATCGCCAGCGCTGCGTTCCATCACCGCCACGAGGGCTTCGGTGACATCCGGGTGACGGGTGAGCGCGTGCTCGATTTCGCCCAGCTCCACGCGGTAGCCGCGCAGTTTCACCTGGCGGTCGATGCGACCAAGGATCTCGATGCGGCCAGCCCGTGGCGAATCGGTGAGCCAGCGCGCGAGGTCGCCGCTGCGGTAGAGACGACCACCGGGTAGATAGGGGTCGTCGATGAAGCGTTCTGCCGTGAGCGCCGGCTGATTCAAATAGCCGCGCCCCACGCCCGCGCCGCCGATGTACAACTCGCCCGCCACGCCTGGCGGCAGCAGTTGCTGGCGCGTATCCAGCACGCGGCAATAAACGTTGGCAATGGGGCCGCCCACGTCAATCACGCCTTCGGCATCGATGATGCGGCAGAGGTTGCTAGTGATGGTGGTTTCTGTCGGACCGTAGATGTTCCAGACCGAAGCGATGCGCGGCAGCAGCCAGGCCACCAGATCGCGCGGCAGAGGCTCGCCGCCAAACACCATGCGCAAGTCGGCCTTGCCGGGCCAGTCCGCCGCCTGCAAGAGGCGCGTGGTGGCGGGCGTGGCGTGAATGCTGCTGATGTTGTGCTGCTCGATGAGCGCCTTCAGGCGCGTGCCATCGCTGGTGCTGTCGAGATCAGCCACCACCAAACGCGCACCGACCAGCAGCGGCAGGAAGATTTCGTACACCGAGAAATCGAAGGCCAGTGTGGCCACCGCCAGCGCGGTTTCCTGCTCGCCCAGACCCGGCTCACGGCTCAGGCTGTGCAAGCAGTTCACGACCCCCGCATGGGTCAGCACCACGCCCTTGGGCTGGCCGGTGGAGCCCGAGGTGAAGACGATATACGCGGCATCGCTGCCGGCCACGGCAATGGCATCGAGCGCAGCGTGGTCAATAGTTACCTCGCTCGCCAGCAGATCTTCCACGCAGAGCACGGTGCAGGGCAGATCAGCGAACTGGCTCTTGAGTGCGGCATTTGTCAGCAACACCGGCACGCTCGCCTGTTCGACGATGCCGCGCACGCGCTCGGTCGGAAAGATCAGGTCCAGCGCCACATAGCCAGCACCACTGCGCAACACGCCAAGGAGTGCTGCCGGTACCAGCAGGCTACGTTCGAGGCACACCGCCACATCGCGGCCGGGTGCAGCGCCGTGTTGGCGCAGGGCCTGGGCAATGCGGGCCGAGGCTTCGTTTAGCTCGCCATAGCTCTGCTGCGTGTCGCCGAAGAGCACGGCGGCAGCACTCGGCCTGCGGCGCGCGGTTTCGAGCAGCAGGGCGTGCAAGGGGGCCGTTGGCACCGGTGCCGCGGTGGCGTTCCAGTCATCGAGCTGTTCGCGGGCCTCGGCACCCACCAGCGGCAGCGCATCGAGCGTGGTCTGGGTGTTGTCGCACACGGCGCGCAGCAGGCTCTCGAAGCCCTGCAGATAGCGCTGCATAAGGCCTTCGCTGTAGAGCGCGGTGTTGTAGCTCGCCTCCAGCACCAGCGACTTGCCGTTGTCGACGACGTTGATGAAGAGCTCGAAGGTTTCGGCTTGGCGCACCAGCGTGTGGTAGGCCACTTCAAGGCCGCTGTGGCGGATATCGTCGTCGCGTACGTCGATGTTGAATACCACGCTCACCAGCGGTGGGCGCTCGTCGTCGCGGCTGAGTTCGAGCCTTGGCAGCAGACTGCCGAAGGTCACACCCTGGTGGTCGAAGGCATCAAGCACTGCACCACGCGTGCTGTGCAGCGCAGCAGTGAAGGGTGCTGCGCCATCAAGCTTCACGCGCAGCGGCAGCAGATTGACGCAGTGGCCCACCAGCATCTTCTGTTCGTGAAAGGACTGCCCGGCAGCGGCGAGGCCAATCACAAGATCACTCTGCCCGGTGAAGCGGTAGAGCAGGCCGGCGAAGCTCGCCAGCATGGTGGCGACCAGACTTGCGCCATGCGCGCTGCCGGTGGCGCGCAGGCGGCGGATCAGATCGGCATCCAGCGCGAGATCAAGCCGCGCGGCCTTGAGGCTGTTGCTGGTCTGCGGCGTGAGGTCGGTGGGCAGCTGCGGCGGCGGTGGGGCGTCCTTGAGCTGGGCGAGCCAGTAGTCGAGATGCTTCCTGCCTTCGTCGGAGTCCAGAAAGCCGCGTTCGATGAGGCTGTAGTCGCCGTAACGGGCGGCGGCCGGCAGCAGCTTTTCAGCGCCCTCCACCTGGGCCGAATACAGCGCGGCGAGTTCGGTGATGACCACCGCACCCGACCAGCCATCGCAGATGGCGTGGTGGGCAATGAAGAGCAGGTGGTGGTGCTGGGCGTCCATGCGCACCAGCAGAAACCGCAGCAGCGGCCCATGCTCCACATCAAACGCCGTGCCCATCTCCTGCGCGCAGAGCTGGGTCAGCTCTGCGGTGCGGGCTTCGGCGGGCAGGCTGCTGAGGTCGCGCAGGGGCAGATCCAGCGGCAGTGATTCAGCGATGAGCAGGTGCTGGCCATCCGGGGAGAAGCTCGCCCGCAGCGCCTCGTGGCGGTCGAGTACGGTTTGCAGGGCGTGCCGCAGCGCGGCCTCGTCGAGCGTGCCGGCGAGGTCAATACGCAGTCCCTCGTTGTAGGCCAGGTTGCCTGCGGTGCCGAACTGTGTGGCGAGCCAGACCTCGCGCTGCGACTCGCTGCTGGGCACAAAGGCCGCGAGTGCCGGGCCGGCGAAGGGGTCGTGATCGACTGCGGTGAGTGTGGGCTTGTTCAGGCTCATGCCTGCGCTCCGGCCTGCACCTGCAGATAACGTCCCGGCCGCGCAGGGTCGGGCACGAACCAGGCTGGATTGCCATCCACCCCACGGCCCACGCGGGCGCCGGGTAGCGGAGCGGAGTAGGGGCTGAGGATGCTGCGGCTGCTGGCAGTGAGGAACAAGCGTTCGGCCTCGGTGGGGGCGGTCACGTCATCCAGGAAGCCGCCCAGCTTCATCTGCTCGATGGCGTATTTGAAGCCATTGATGACGTGCTGAATTTCGACTTCGGTATGCGTGGTGGTGAGGTAGTTGGGGCGTGCGTCCCAGGCATTCACACCCGCTTCGCGCAGGAAGAAATACAAGAGCTCGCCAAAGCGTAATTCCTGCTTCCACTCCGGCTTCATCAGCGAGCCGAAGCGGCCGATGTGCATAGGCAGGCCCTCGGCCTTGAACAGCGCGTTGAGCGGGTCCACGAGGCTGCGTGCGGTTTCGTTCACCTGCTCCTGCAGGCCCGGGTTGTCGCGCATGTGCTTCAGGGTGGCGAGCACGACCGCCATGGTGAGCGGGTGGCGCACGAAGGTGCCGGCGAAGTAGGTCACGCCCACTTCGGGCATGGAGTCATCGCCGAACTGCCAGCTGCCGCCATCGAGTGCATCCATGAAACGTGCGGTGCCGGCGAGCGCACCCACCGGCATGCCGGCGCCAAACACCTTGCCGTAGCAGCCGATGTCCGCCTTCACACCCCACACCCCCTGTGCGCCGGCCTGATGCACGCGGAAGCCGCAGACCACTTCATCCATGATCAACGCCGTGCCGCTGGCGTCGCAGATCTTGCGCACTTCGCGCACGTAGTCGGCAGGTTGCAGGTCGGGCTTGCGCGATTGCACGGGCTCGATGACCACAGCGGCAATTTCATCGGCGCGGGCGCGCAGTACTTCCAGTGACTTCGGGTCGCCGTAGTCGAGGATGAGCGTGTTGACCACGCTCTCCGGCGGAATGCCGGGTGCGGCAGGCACTGTGCGGCCGCTCGGCGTGCCGCGCACCAGCACCTCGTCGAAGATGCCGTGGTAGTCGCCGGTGTGCTGCACGATGAGGTTGCGGCCGGTGACGGTGCGCGCCACGCGGATGGCCGCCAGCACCGCTTCGGAGCCGGTGTTGCAGAAGGCCACGCGCTCGTGGCCGGTCATCTCAGCGAAGAGCTTGGCGCACTCGCCGGCCACGGGGTTCTGCGGGCCGATGATGATGTCGGTATCGATCTGCTCGTGGACCGCCTTCACCAGAAAATCTGGCCGGTGGCCGAAGAAGATGCAGCCGAAGCCGTTGGTGATGTCGACGTACTCGTTGCCGTCGATATCGGTCAGGCGCGGGCCTTTCGAGGTGGCGGAGACGATGGGATAGACGAGGTCTTTCCACAGCGGGCGGAAGCCCGAGACGGCGCGCGGGTCCGCCAGATAAGGGCGGTGCTCGTCGGCATAGGCACGGCTCTTGGCGGTGCGGGCGGTGTAGCGGGCGATGAAGGCATCGAGTGCCGTCTGCTGCTGCGCGGTGAGTTCTTCGCCCGTGGTCTTGTTGATGCGCGTGCCGGCGCCGAACACCTTCTGCGGCTTGCCATCCATCTCGGCTGGTGCATCGGGTGGTGCCACCGCAGCCTTTGCCTGCGGCTTGTCGGCCTCGGCCGCACCCAGCGTCACCAGCTGGGCCACCAGCTTGGCGGGCGTGGTGAACTCCTCCAGCAGCTGCCGGAAGCGCATCGTCACCTTCAGACGGCGGTTGATCTGCGCGGTGACCTGCGTCAGCAGCAGGGAGTCGAAACCGAGTTCAAGGAAGCTGGTGTTGTCCTCCGCAGGGCCGATGGCGACACCGGCCACGTCGGCGAACAGGGTGAGATCGGAAGAGCGTCGTGTAGGGAAA
>CAMTXV010000067.1:0-3673 GCA_947085665.1 uncultured Sinobacteraceae bacterium
CATCGGCAAACTGCGTGACGCTGCAATGCCCAAAAACAGTCCCGCCCCGAAGGGTTGCTGCTCAAAATCCCGTCATGCTGCGTTGCTCATCTAGCCAAGGCTCCAGCCTTGGCGTCGAATCGCGCCTTGCCTGACGGGATTTTGAGCGGCAACGCAGCGATGAAATGAATGTCAACACACCCTAGAGCCCCCGACTGCTCTAGGCTTGTTTGACCGTCGGCGACAGGACGTCGCCGTTCTTGTCAGCACCTTAGACATCCTATGGCCGGCCGCATCCCTGACGCCTTCATTCAAGACCTCATCGCGCGCACCGATATCGTCGAGATCATCGGGCAGCGCGTGGAGCTGAAGCGCGCGGGCAAGGAGTTCAAGGGCCTTTCGCCCTTCACCAACGAGAAATCACCCTCGTTTTATGTCTCGCCAGCCAAGCAGATGTTCTTCTGCTTTTCCTCCGGCAAGAACGGCACCGTCATCAGCTTTTTGATGGAGTACGACCGCCTGAGCTTCGTCGAGGCGGTGGAAGAACTCGCCCAGCGCGCCGGCCTCGAAGTGCCGCGCGAAGGCGGCGGCTTTGACCAGCGCCTGGTGCTGGAAGGCCCGCTGGATGCGCTCGCCGCCGCCGAGCGGTTCTACAAGGAACAACTGAAGAAAAGCGAGCCGGCCAAGGAGTATCTGAAGAAGCGCGGCGTCAGTGGCGAGACCGCCAAGACCTTTGGCGTTGGTCTGGCGCCGGAATCCTGGGATGCGCTGACCCGCTTGTTCCCCGACCCACGCCACGCCCTTGATGCCGGCCTGCTGATTGAGCGGGAGGGGCGCGATGGCGTGTATGACCGCTTCCGCAACCGCATCATGTTCCCCATCCGTGACACGCGCGGAAGGGTGATTGGCTTCGGGGGGCGCACGCTCGGCAACGACCCGGCCAAGTACCTCAACTCGCCCGAGACGCCGCTGTTCCACAAGGGGCGCAACCTGTATGGCTTGTACGAGGCCAAGCAATCCGCCAAGGCGGCACTGCCCTATCTGATCGTCGTCGAGGGCTACATGGATGTGGTGATGCTCGCCCAGCATGGCGTGCACGAGGCCGTAGCCACTCTGGGCACCGCCACCACGCGTGAGCATCTCACCTTGCTGTTCAAGCAGACCAGCAAGGTGGTGTTCTGCTTCGATGGCGACCGTGCCGGCCGTGCTGCCGCCTGGCGCGCGCTGGAGCAGGCACTGCCCGAGATTCACGGCACCCGCGAGTGCCGCTTTCTGTTTCTGCCAGACGGACACGACCCCGACACCTATGTGCAACTGGTGGGCGCGCCCGCCTTTCGGCAGTTGGTCGACAAGGCCGAGCCACTCACGGCCTTCCTGCTCAACGAGCTTTCCAAGCAGGTCGATCTCGACAGCCTGGAAGGCCGCGCCAAGCTGGCGGCACTCGCCAGGCCGCATCTCGCGAAGCTGCCGGAAGGGCCGCTGCGCAGCCTGTTGACCGATGAGCTGGCTCGCATCACCGGGCTGAAGCGCAGTGCCGTCGAAGCGCTCGCACCGGTCGTTGAAAGCGAGGAAGCCGCACCGAGTGCCCCGCGCATCAACAAGGCGGACCCCGCCGCCAAGCTGCCCCGCAGGGCGCTGCGCATTCTGTTGGAAGAGCCTAGTCTGGCGACCCGCGCCGAGCATCTGGAGCAGCTGGTGGCTGCCCCCCTGCCGGGGGCTGCGGCGCTGGGCGAGGCGATCGAGTTCTTTCAGGAGCATCCGGGCTTTCGAGCGGCGCACCTGGAGCAGGCCTGGAGCGGCACGCCAAAAGGCGTGGCGCTGGCGCGCCTGGCCGCAGAGCCGCTGGATATTGAGGGGGCGGCGCTGGAAACCCAGTTTCTGGCCGTGCTGAAAACGCTGCGCGAACGCGCGGTGCGCTGGCAGTTCGAGGCCATTACCGCCCGGGCTACAGATCGCCCCTTGACCGCCGCGGAGCATCAGGAGGCCCTGGCACTGCAGGCGGCGCTGGCGGCCATCAAGGCGCGCGGCACCTAAATGAACAATGCAGCCAAATTGCGTGGTATCGGGGCAAATGGCGGGTGAAAATCAAGCTTGATTGGCTGGATTCTCAGCAAACAGGCCCCACAACCATTAAACTGTACGGTTCCCGCCGATGTCATTGCGCGCATCGCCTGAACACATCGTCGCTGTCTTGTGGATTGAATAAATGAGCAAACCTGCAAAAGCCCCCCAGAAAGCCTTCAAGGTCATCAAGGCCGCTGACCAGCAGAGCCAGATCAAGAAACTGATCGCGTTCGGCAAGGAGAAAGGTTTTCTGACCTATGCCGAGGTCTCCGACCATCTGGTGGACCTCTCGGACGCCGAGCAGATCGACGACGTCATCGTGATGATCCAGGGCATGGGCATCCAGGTGCACGACGAAGCGCCGGACACCGACACCCAGCTGTTTACCGAGCCGGCCGTTGTGGCCGCCGAGGACGACGAAGAAGCCGCTGAAGAAGCCGCCGCCACGCTCGCTGCGCTCGACGACCAGTTTGGCCGCACCACCGACCCCGTGCGCATGTACATGCGCGAGATGGGTGCCGTGGAGCTGCTCGACCGCGAAGGCGAAATTCGCATTGCGAAGCGCATCGAGGAAGGCCTGAACGAAGCCATGTATGCCATGGCCCAGTACCCCGAAACGGTTGCGATTCTTCTGGAAGCCTACGATCAGGCCAAGGAAGGCAAGAAGCGCCTTGCTGAAGTTGTGGTGGGTTTCTTCGACCCCAATGCGCCGGTGCTGCCGCCCGAAGCCGTGGCGGCCATCGTGGAGGAAGAAGCCGAAGCCGCCGAGGCGGGAGGCGACGAAGAAGAGGAGAAGGTCGACACCGGCCCCGATCCCGTGCTGTGCGCCGAGAATTTTGCCGAGTTGCAGAAGCTCTACGACAAGGCCTGGACCGCACTCGAAAAGTTTGGCTCCGGCGACAAGAAAACCGAGAAGCTGCGCGCAGCTCTGGCCGACCACTTGATGACCTTCCGTCTGTCGCCGAAGATCGTTGACGAGGTCACCAACAACCTGCGCGACAAGATCGACCAGGTGCGCTCCATCGAGCGCGGCATCATGAAGATCTGCGTGCTCGAAGCCGGCATGGACAAGAGCGAGTTCCTGCAGCGCTACCGCGATGCGGGCCCGACCGATATCGACTGGATCGACAAGGCGATCACCGCCAAGCGCAAGTACTCGGCCACGCTCAAGGGCAAGCGCGATGACATCCACAAGATGCAGGAAGCGCTGCACACGATGGAGGGCGACAACCTCATCACCATCGACGAGATCAAGGACATCTACCGCCGCATGACGGTGGGTGAGGCCAAGGCCCGTCGCGCGAAGAAGGAAATGGTGGAGGCCAACCTTCGCCTGGTGATCTCGATTGCCAAGAAGTACACCAACCGCGGCTTGCAGTTCCTCGACCTCATTCAGGAAGGCAACATCGGCCTGATGAAGGCCGTGGACAAGTTCGAGCACCGTCGCGGCTTCAAGTTCTCGACCTACGCCACCTGGTGGATTCGCCAGGCCATCACGCGCAGCATTGCTGATCAGGCCCGCACCATCCGTATTCCGGTGCACATGATCGAGACGATTAATAAATTTTTCCGCGCCTCCCGCCATCTGGTTCAGGAAACCGGCCGCGAACCGACGCCTGAAGAAGTGGCC
>CAMTXV010000068.1:0-4233 GCA_947085665.1 uncultured Sinobacteraceae bacterium
CACCCCTGACCCCTCTCCCGGGGGGAGAGGGGAAACACCACAGTAGGCTTCAACCATGCAAACCAACTTCCGCTGGCTCATTCTCTCCGCGCTCATCGTCGGGCTCGATCAGTACACTAAGATCTGGGTGGAGGCCCGGCTGCCGCATTACGGCAGCGAGCCGCTGCTGCCGTTCCTCAATCTCGTGCACCTGCAAAACACGGGGGCGGCGTTCTCGATGTTCCGCGAGGCGCCCAAGCTCATGTTCATTGGTCTGGCCACCGTGGTGTCGCTGGGCATCCTCGGCTGGCTCAACAAGCACCGTCAGGGTGAAACCTTCACGGCGCTGGGGCTCTGCCTGATTCTCGGCGGCGCGATTGGCAATGTGATCGACCGCGTGCGCTTAGGCCACGTCACCGACTTCGTCGATTTCTACATCGGCAACTGGCACTTCGCCGCCTTCAACGTGGCGGACGCCGCCATCTCCATCGGCGCGGGCCTGTTGATCGTCGACATGATTCTGGAATGGCGCCGCGGTGGCGCAAAGGCCATCAGCTGATGGAAATCCTGCTCGCCAATCCGCGCGGTTTTTGCGCGGGCGTTGATCGCGCCATCGAAATCGTCGAGCGCGCGCTCGATGCGCTGGGCGCGCCCATCTATGTGCGGCACGAGGTGGTGCACAACCGCTTCGTGGTGGAAAACCTCAAGGCCAAGGGCGCGGTGTTCGTTGAGGAGATCGACGAGATTCCAGAGGGTGCTACCTGCATCTTCTCCGCGCATGGCGTGGCGCAATCTGTTGTGCAGGCCGCCAAGGCGCGGGGGCTGACGGTGTTCGATGCCACTTGCCCGCTGGTGACCAAGGTGCACATCGAAGTAAAGCGCTATGCCCGCGAGAAGCGCGAGGTGGTGCTGATTGGCCACGAGGGTCACCCGGAAGTGGAAGGCACCATGGGGCAGTTCGATGCCAGCTTAGGTGGTGCAATCACGCTGGTGGAAACGCCGGAGGACGTGGCCAAGCTCACCATCCGCAATCCGGCGCACATGGCCTTCGTCACGCAAACCACCTTATCGATGGATGACACGGCGAAGGTGATCGACGCGCTGCGCGCGCACTTCCCCGAGATTCAGGGGCCGCGCAAGGACGACATCTGCTACGCCACCACCAATCGGCAAGACGCCGTGAAGCAGCTGGCTGCGCAGTGCGAGGTGATGCTGGTGGTGGGCTCGAGGAACTCCAGCAACTCCAACCGCCTGCGCGAGCTGAGCGAGCTGCTCGGCACGCCGGCCTACCTCATCGATGGGCCAGAAGACATCGACCCCGACTGGGTGCTGGGCAAGGCCAAGGTGGGTGTCACTGCCGGTGCGAGTGCGCCGGAGACGCTGGTGAAGCAGGTGGTGACCCGCCTGCAATCGCTGGGCGGCATCGCCCCGCAGGAACTGGCCGGGCGCGAGGAGCACATCGTGTTCTCGCTGCCGCCCGCGCTGCGCCGCGCAGTACGTGAGAGTGCGGGGCAGGACGCGAAGTAGCCTTCGCCCTTCTTGCCATGCCGAGCGTCGCGAGGTGTCTACTCTCGGGCTAAAGCGCTGTCAGCGAGAAGATTCCTCATTGGCATTCGGAATGACAGGCTGAGAGGCTTGCCTAGCGCTTCCAGCAATCGGTGGCGCTGCCAATGCTCGCGCCGCGCACGCCGCCAGAGCTGATGCAGAGATTGCCGCACACCGTATCGGTGCTCGCCACCACCGGTGTCGCCATGAGTGTGAAGGCCAGTGCCGTCACTTCGCCGCCGTGGCTGCAATCGCTGATGGTGTCTTCGGTGCCGGCCAGCGTGAACTGATACAGCGCATTGGCGGCATTGCGGCTAATGGCGCCGTCGGTGGTGACATACGCCACATCGGCATCACCGCTGCCACTGATGCCCAGGCGGGCAAAGTCGGCGGCATAGCGCTTGTGGTCTACCGCGTAGCTCTCTTGCCGGGTCACCAGTTCCTGCAGTGCGGCCTTGGCCACGGTGCGGTTGGTGCGCATCACGTAGTTGCGATAACTGGGAACCGCAAGCGTGGCGAGAATGCTGACGATGACAATGACAATGAGAATTTCGGTGAGTGTGAAGCCCTGCGCATGATGCCGACTCATTTCTGTGTTTCCCCAAGGCGCTCGCGCCAGCTGGCGCGGTATTTATCGACGGCCGGAATGGCATAGATCAACGCGCCTGCCGCCTGCTGCGTGCCCGCCAGCGGATTGACCTCGCCCGGCAGGCCGTCGGCCAGCGGGATGTCGCGATCAGTTTGCGTGCTGTTGTTGATGCCGCGTGCCTGACCAGTGCGCGTGGCCACCGCGTAGAGCCGCGAGTTGCCTTCCTGCGGTGCGCACACGCGACCACCCGCAGCACTCGCGTCGGGCGGCACATAGCTGGTGAAGGTGCTGATGCCGCCGAGCGTCACCGACGCCGAGAAGTGCTTTTCACCCGTGCGGGTGTAGTTCACGCGGTACCCCGCCTGGGTGAGGCTGGTGACATCGGTGAGCGCGGTGCCATTGGTGGTGTCGACGAAATCACTGTGCTGGGCCAGTGCTGAGGCTTCTTCGGTGAGCACGATCTCGCCCGCGGCCTTGCCGCTGACGATGTCGGTATCGCGCAGCACGTAGAAGCTGTTCTGGGTGACGAGATTCAGCGGGTCTTCGCGATCGCCAGTGCCAAACAGCACCAGGTCGGTGCCCTGGGTGTTGCCGGCATTGCGCACGGGCACCACGTCGGGTGCAAAGAAAATGCGGCGGTCGTTGGCCAGCGTGCTGTTGCCGCTGTTGTGGCGGCCCACGCTGGCAATCGGCGTCATGGTCCAGGCACTGGGTTGCCCGCCGGGGAAGTCCGCCCGCCACAGCCGCCCGCCGGTATCGCCCACATAAAGGCGGTCGGTGAGGCCGTCGTTGTCGGTATCGAGCACGGTGAGGTCGGAGGGAATGCTGTCGACCAGCATCGGGTGCGCGTAGCTGCGCGTGCCGTTGCTCAGCGTGTAGCCAGCGGTGGTGCCAGCGCTGCGCACCGAGCGCCACAGCAACTGGCCGCTGGCGGCATCCACCATGAACAGCGCGTTGCCGCGGTCGGCACTGCCTTCGCCGTCATCGCGACCCACACGGGCGGTGGCCACGGCGTTGCGCGAGTTGTTGAGGTCTTTGCCGACCTTGGCACCGCCCACGCGGCCACCGTTGTAGCCGCCACCAAAGATCAGCACGCTCTGCGTACGCGGCGTGGCCAGTGCGGCACCAGCGGCATCCACCGAGAGCTGGATGCGCCCGAGCTGCGGTGTGGAGAACGCCAGGCCCAATGCGGCGAACTGCGTGGCAGAGCCTGCATCGGGCGCGGTTTGCCCCGCGCGGGTCAGGCCCTCGGGGCTGAGTTTCCACAGCAGCTGCGGCGCGTCAGGGTCGGTGATGTCCATCGCGTAGTAGGCGCTGCCGCCGCGACGCAGACCGAAGAACAGCAGCACGCGGTCGCCCTCCACCGGCGGATTGGCCGAGGGGTTGCCCACCACGTCGCCGATGATGCCGAACTTGCCGGCGTTCGTGCCCGTGGTGGGCGCGCGGTCGCGAATCAGCACAATGGGCGAGCCGTCCACGCCGTAGGGCAGGGCGCTGCCCGGCACGTTGTCGCGCAGGCTCTTGAGGTTTTTCATCACCGCCTGCGGCATGAAGCCCCAGCTCTCCACGCCCGTGCGGTCGTTCACCATGCGCAGATAGCCATCGGCACTGCCAAACACCACGCGCACGTCGTCGTTGGCCGCACCGCCGCTCTTGCCGTAGTTGATGGCCACCGGCCGCGAGTGCAGCACCGCGCCCATCATCCAGGGTCGGCTGCCAATGCCGCTGTCGGTCTTGGTGGCGGGCGTGCTGCCGCTGCCCTTGGGGTTGGCCAGCGTGCCCACATCGAACCCGCGTGCGTACAGCAGCAGCTCCTTCACCTCGGTATCGCCGGTGCGGGTGGTATCGACCCCGCAGGCAGCCTGGCAGCTGCCGAGCTGTGCCGAGCACGTGGAGTTGCAGCTGTTGCTGTTGCCGGTGCACAGGTTGGTGCAGCTGCCAGCGTCCGCACCGCAGGCCAGGCCGCAAGTGCTGGCGTTGCTGTTGCAACCATTGGTGCAGCTGCTGTTGTTGGCGTTGCAGGTTTCGATATCGCTGTTGCGCGTGGCTGCACAGCCTGCGGTGGTGGTGTTGAAGTTGTTGGTGCAGGCGGTGATGGCGTTGTTGTAGTTGGCGGTGCA
>CAMTXV010000069.1:0-9167 GCA_947085665.1 uncultured Sinobacteraceae bacterium
CGAGCAGCTCAACCCGAAGGGAGTCCAGCGCGCGGGCATCAGCAGCGGCGGCAATATCGGCCTGGGCGGCACTCAGCAGTTCATCAAGATGGGAACTCATCGGATCTTCAGGTCCTGGTGGGCACACAACAACAAAAAAGGGGCAGCTTGCGCCACCCCTTTGATTCGAGTCTTGTCGCCCTTGCGGGGCGCGACTCAAACAGCCTTAGACAGCTTTCGGTGCGAGCGCGCCCGTGGTGGGCAGCTTGGCCTTGGCCTGCGCCACGATGACCGCAAACGCCGGCTTGTCGCTAATGGCCAGCTCGGCCAGCATCTTGCGGTCGATAGCGATCTCGGCCAGCGTGAGGCCATGGATGAACTTGGAATAGCTCAGGCCGTATTCGCGCACGGCGGCGTTGATGCGCTGGGTCCAGATGGCGCGGAACTCGCGCTTCTTGACGCGACGATCGCGGAAGGCGTACTGGCCAGCCTTGATGACCGCCTGCTTGGCCACGCGGAACACGCGTGAGCGTGCGCCGTAGTAGCCCTTGGCGGCCTTGAGAATTTTCTTGTGCTTCGCTTTGGCGGTAGTACCGCGCTTGACTCGTGCCATGGTGTAGCTCCTAAAACTTTAATCGGGTAAGAGATGTTGCGGCTCAAACAAAAACCGTGATCCCAGCGCTGCCATGCAGCGCAGCAGGAAAGTGGTTTATGCGTAGGGCAACAACTGCTTCACTTCGCGGATGTCGGAGGGGTGAATCTGGGCCTCCCCGCGCAGCTGGCGAATCGTCTTGCCGGACTTCTTGGTCAGGATGTGGCGCTTGTAGGCGTGACCGCGCTTGAAGCCACCCTTCCCGGTGCGGGAAAAGCGCTTGGCAGCACTCTTGTTGGTTTTCAGCTTAGGCATCTTCGATGCTCCAAAAACAACAGATGTCTTGAGTATTTAGCCGGCTTCACAAGCCCTGACATCGTAAAAGGGCCGCTAACCGGGCTTGCTGCGATGCGGCTGCAGCAAGACTTGGGGCACTGCAAAAAACCTGTTGCAACCAACCCTCGGTGTGATCTGAGGGGGGGGCCTTGATTCGGCGCTGCCGGGCAGCTGCGAATCTAAAAAAACTTACTTCGTCTTCTTCGGCGAGAGCACCATGACGGCCTGACGGCCTTCCATGCGCGGGTGCTGCTCAACCACTGCAATCTCAACCAGGTCCTGCTTGATCTTCTCGATCATCTGCATGCCGATCTCCTGGTGGGCCATTTCGCGGCCCTTGTAGCGCAGGTTGATCTTGACCTTGTCGCCTTCCTCCAGAAACTCCTTGATCTGACGCATCTTGGTGTTGTAGTCGCCGTCTTCGGTACCCGGACGGAACTTCATTTCCTTGATCTGGATCTGCTTCTGCTTTTTACGCGCGGCCTGCTGCTGCTTGTCCTTTTGGTAAAGGAACTTGCCGTAGTCCATGATCTTGCAGACAGGAGGCTCGGCATTGGGGGAGATCTCCACCAGCTCAAGTCCCTCTGCAAATGCCTTCGCAATGGCGTCACGGGTCACCATGATGCCAATCTGCTCGCCGTCTGAACCGATCACGCGCACGCGGGGAGCGTTGATCTCATCGTTACGTCGATCCTGCTTTTCTGTCGAAATACTTAAATCCTCCGTCTGCCCAAAACGGGCGACCCTATTGAAAGGCCCGCGATCATATGCGAGAGCCCTACCGTAAACAAGAACTTGCGTGGCTTATTTGTTAGCCCGCGAGACGCTTCAGGGCCTCGGCCAGCGGGGTCGGTCGTCCGTACAGAAACCCCTGAACGTAGTCGATGCCCAGACTCGCCGCCTGATCAGCCTCCTCCAACCGCTCGACTCCCTCCACGACCACCGTCAGTCCCAGGTCGTGAGCCATTCGGGTGACACCCAGCACCACTTTCTCGCTCGCCTCGCTCACCGCCATACCGCGCACGAATGAACGATCCAGCTTCATGGTCTGCACCTTGAAGAGATGCAGGTAGGACAGCGAGCAGTAGCCTGTGCCGAAGTCATCCAGCAATACGTCCACCCCCAACTCGCGGCACTCGACAATAAATGCCTGCACGCCCACCACGTTGCTGATCATCAGCGACTCCGTGACCTCCAGCTTGATGCGGCAGTGACGCCCCTTGAGTCGAGCCACCTGTGTCGCCAGCGCCGGCAACAGTGCGTCATCCCCCAGTTGCCGGGCGGACAGATTCACGGTCACGAACACGGGTTCAGCCAGCTGAGCGCCCGCAGCCTCCTCCATGGCCAGCAAGCTATCCACCGAAGACTCAAGCACCCAGAGCCCAATCCGGTTGATCAAGGGCGAAGCCTCGGCCACGGGGATGAACTCGCCCGGCGGCACCATGCCCTGCCCCGGCTTGAACCAGCGGATCAGCGCTTCGAATCCCGCCACCTTGCGATCCTTCAGGCGGACGATGGGCTGAAAGTAGAGCTTGAACTCGCCGCGCTCCAGGGCCAGTTCCAATTCTTGCTCGGTGCGCAGTCGCTGAAACGCGCGGGTGCGGTCTTCCGCCTCAGCCTCGTCGCCCGGTTGATCCACCCGCGCGGTTTGCCGTGCCGTCGATGCCGCTCCGCTGGCACGCATCCACGTCAGCATCTCGCGGCAGCGCAGCACCACTGTGCGCAGCAGGTGGCGCGTCATCGGATCAGCGCCTTGCAAGCGCTCGTTGAGATGCTCGTGCGTCACCACCAACAGTTCGGTGCGCTCGGTTGCCCGTGCAGAGGCCGTGCGGGCTGCGTCACCCAGCAGCGCCATTTCACCAAAAATATCGTTGCCACCCAGAGTGGCAATCACATGGGCACTGTCGCCGCGCTCGGAGTAAATCTCGATGCCCCCGGACTCCACCACATAGGCAGCATCACCGTGATCGCCCTGACGAAACAGAACTTCGCCAGCAGCCAAGGTGCGTCGCAAGCGGTCTTCAGATCGTTCGATCGATTGGCCAGAGGGCACTGGCACTCCCAGCAGTGAAGTCCTTCACATCATGGCACCGAGACCCGACAAACCAAAAGACCCGAAGTAGAGAGCAAGCCATTTTTACTTTCGAGGCCTCACGCCCTGAACATGTGAAAGCAAGCAATAGCGCATGCACTCTGGAAACGAAAAAACCCAGACCAAGGTCTGGGCTTTCTTGTAACGCTGCTTGGTGGGTCGCCCCGGACTCGAACCGGGAACCTACTGATTAAGAGTCAGCTGCTCTACCAATTGAGCTAGCGACCCAAGCCACGAAAACTTTGGGGTGACCGACGGGGCTCGAACCCGCGACAACCAGAATCACAATCTGGGACTCTACCAACTGAGCTACGGCCACCAAAGGGGCGCGAATTATAGCCGTAACTTTTCAAGAAGTGGTGCGCCTGGAGGGAATCGAACCCCCGACCCACGGCTTAGAAGGCCGTTGCTCTATCCGACTGAGCTACAGGCGCCTGTCATCACTTCAATCAAATGGCGGAGAGGGAGGGATTCGAACCCCCGGAACCTTGCGGTTCGGCGGTTTTCAAGACCGCTGCAATCGACCACTCTGCCACCTCTCCCGGTCCCTCCAGCAGACAAGGTGGCTAGCACCATGCCTGCATTCTGCCTCTACCCAGGCGGCCAACCGAGCCGCTTGATGGGGTAATACTGGTGCCGGGAACAGGAATCGAACCTGCGACCTACGCATTACGAATGCGCCGCTCTACCGACTGAGCTATCCCGGCGGGGCGCGAATGATAGCGCAGCACTTTGCGAGCGTCTGCCCTTTTCTCGCCGCTACTTTTCGGGAACGGTCACCGCCTTGGTGAGCCCCTCGACGATCAGCGTGGCGCGGGCAGCTTCGGCAGCGGCCTTGCTGGTGAACGGCCCCGCACGCACTCTTTGCAGCTTGTCCTTGTTCACGGTCACCGGACTCACATCACTCCTGAAGCCGGCGAGCTTCACGCGATTGGCAATGGCCTTCGCAGCCATTGGGTCCTTATAGGCGCCCACCGCAACAAACCAGCGAGAACTGGCGGTATCGGGTTTGGCGGTGGCGGGCTTCGGCGCGGTGGGCTTGGCGACCGGCGGCGGCTTGGGCGCGGCAACCGACTCTGCCCTGGGAGTTTCCGCGACAGGCTTCGGCGCGGGCTTTTCGCGTTCAACAACTTCGGCCACCTCTTCGGTTGCCGGCAGGGTGGCAGCCAGCGATTCAGGCTCCGGTGCTGCACTGGCAGCAGGCTGGGTGCTCGACGTGGGGGGTGCATCCGGCAGCGCATCGACAATTGTGCTGCGCGCCATGCCGGGGTTTGTGCCGCCCAGGGGAATCACCACGGTGGGTAGCGCCTCGGACGAGGGGCCGCCATGACGCAGCAGAAGACTCATCAGGAACAGTCCCGCCAGCAACACGATCAAGCCAACCAGGCGGCGCTGGATCACGCTGCTGAGGTCGGCAGCTTCATCGGCCACTGCGGCAGCGGTACGGGGGGCATCAGTCATCAGCGCGGTCATCGGCAATCAGGGGAGCAATGGCGGCAACCGTCAGAAACGAGCCGCAGACGAGTATGGGCTGCGAAGCTTCTGCCCGCAGCAGGGCAAGCGCCAGGGCTTCGCAGGCAGCACCACCTGGTTCACTGGGAATACCGCAGCGAGCGAGACGTGCGGCCAGTTCATCATCGGGGATGGCTCTCGGCCCCGGCAGGTGTACGGTCACTGCGCGCTGCACCTGGGGCTGCAGCGCTCTAGCCATGGCCTCCACCGGCTTGTCGGCCAGCACGCCCATCAACAGCAGGCAGCGCTGACTACCGTACAGCTGCTTCAGGGTCTTCACTAGTTGCTCAGCAGCCTCGGTGTTGTGCGCTACATCCAGCACAAAGCGGCCTTGCCTCTGAACCCGGCCCGGCAAGCTGAGCTTGCTCAGTGCCGCTGCCATGGCAGGCCACTCCACTGGCAGGCGCTGCTGCAAACCCTGCAACACGGCAATGGCTGCGGCAGCGTTATCCAACTGATGGCTGCCAGCCAGCGCAGGCCGTGGCAAGGGCGGAGATTGCAGGGCGCCACACTGCCACTGCCAGTGCGTGGCCGCCGCATTGCTGCCGAAGTCGTCTGCATCCAGGCGCTGCACGCGGGCACCGCAGCGTTCTGCGGCCTCCAGCAAACCAACGGGAGGATTACGGTCGGCAATCACGGCCAATCGCCCGGCTCGAAAAATGCCTGCCTTCTCGCGGCCGATGGCATCGCGGTCGCTGCCCAGCCAGTCCTGGTGATCGAGTCCGATGTTGGTCACAACGGCCGCATCGGCATCGAGCAGATTCACGGCATCGAGCCGACCGCCCAGCCCCACTTCCAAAACCTGCACCTGCACCCCTGCCTCACGAAACAACCACAGCGCCGCCAAGGTGCCGAACTCGAAATAGGTGAGCGAAATGCCTGCCCTGGCCTGCTCGATGGCAGCGAAGGCGCTGCAGAGCGCGGCATCACTGGCCGGCACTCCATAGATGGCAACGCGCTCGTTGTAGCGGAACAGGTGAGGCGATGTGTAAGCGCCCACGGCGTAGCCCGCCTCGCGGTACGCGGCCGCAATGAGGGTGGTGGTGGAGCCCTTGCCGTTAGTGCCACCCACGATGATCGTGACCGGCGGCGCCACTAAAAGCGCGAGGCGATCGGCGACTGCGCGGACGCGCGTCAGCCCCATTTCAATGGCACTGGGGTGCAATTGCTCCTGGTAGCTCAGCCAGTCTGCAAGGCTCTGGGGTGCCGCAGTCATCCAGCGCTCATCACGCTCGGGGCCGCCAGACTCACGCGGCGATTTGCGGTTTGAAGTGCGTGAACATTGCCAGCAACTTGTGAACACGGTCGCGCATCTCACGGCGATCAACGATGAGGTCGATCGCGCCCTTGTCGCGCAGGAACTCCGCACGCTGGAAGCCCTCCGGCAGCTTTTCGCGCACGGTCTGCTCAATGACACGCGGGCCGGCAAAGCCGATCAGCGCATTGGGTTCGGCAATCTGAATATCGCCCAG
The DNA here is from genome assembly GCA_947085665.1 of uncultured Sinobacteraceae bacterium. GTDB lineage: Bacteria > Pseudomonadota > Gammaproteobacteria > Nevskiales > Nevskiaceae > Stagnimonas. The sequence continues at coordinate 5,984 of CAMTXV010000069.1, forward strand.
CATCGCAAAGCTGGCAGATACACCGCCCATGGTCGGGTGCGTGAGCACCGAAATGAATGGCAGGCCGCGCTCATGCAGTTTGGCGAGGGCGGCGCTGGTCTTCGCCATCTGCATCAGCGAGAACAGAGACTCCTGCATGCGTGCGCCGCCAGAGGCTGCGAAGCACACCATGGGCGTGCCGTGATCGAGTGCGGCGTTGACGCCGCGGGTGAACTTCTCGCCCACCACCGAGCCCATCGACCCCCCCATAAAGCTGAACTCGAAGGCGGCGGTGACCAGCGGCAGGCCCATGAGCTGGCCGCGCATCACGATCAGCGCGTCGTTCTCCTGCGAATCTTCAATGGCTTCGGCAAGACGCTCGGTGTACTTGCGGCTGTCCTTGAAACCCAGCGGATCGATGGACTTCAAATTGGCCGCGATCTCGATGCGCGGTTCCGGATCCAGAAAGTGATTGAGACGGTCCCGCGCACCAATGGGACGATGTGCGCTGCACTTGGGGCAGACCTCCAGCGTGCGCTCCAGCTCGGCGCGGTAGAGCACGCTCTGGCAGCTCTCGCACTTGGTCCACAAACCCTCCGGCACGCTCTTGCGGCGAACACCTTCAGTGAGCAGCTTGGAACCTGAGATCTTGTCGAGCCAGCTCATCCTTGAACTCCGTCGAGTGCCTTGCGAATGGGCTCGAGTTTAGCCCTGAGCAGGGCCGGCAGCACCTCGGGCGTGGCGGCGTGCTTCTCGATCTCCGACACCAGGGCCGAGCCGATCACCACGCCATCGGCAACGCCGGCCACGGCCGCGGCAGTCGCCGCGTCGCGAATGCCGAAGCCCACGGCAATCGGCAGCTTCGTGAGGCTGCGAATCTCGGCCAGCTTCGCGGCCACGCTATCAATGTCCAGTGCCGCCGAGCCGGTCACGCCCTTGAGCGAGACGTAATACAGATAGCCACTCGCCTGCTGGGCCACCGCGGCAATGCGCGCGGGGGTGGAGGTGGGGGCGATCAGAAAGATGAGATCCAGACCGGCCGCCTTGAACACCGGCGCGAACTCCGGCGCTTCTTCCACGGCGAGGTCAACGATCAGCACGCCGTCCACGCCCGCGTCCTTCGCCTGCTGCGCGAAAACGTCGAGTCCACGGCGCTCGATGGGGTTGAGATAGCCCATCAGCACCACCGGGGTGTGGCTGTCGGTGGCGCGAAACTCCGTGACCATCGCCAGAATGCGAGTGATGCTCGTGCCCGCTGCAAGCGCGCGCTCGCAAGCCAGCTGGATGGTGGGGCCATCCGCCATCGGGTCTGAAAATGGCATGCCCAGTTCAATCACATCGGCACCGCCCGCCACCAGCGCGTGCATCAGGCCCACAGTGTGCGCAGGTGCAGGGTCGCCACCCGTGATGAAGGGGATGAGGGCTTTCTTGCCGGCGGCCTTGAGGGCCGTCAGTCGGGTTTCGATGCGGCCGGTCATGTGAGGCTGATGCCTTCGCGTTTGGCGATGGTGAAGATGTCTTTGTCACCGCGCCCTGAAAGATTGACGACGATGTGCTTGTCAGCGCCCAGCTTGACGGCGAGCTTCTTGGCGTAGGCAATGGCATGCGCCGATTCGAGTGCGGGAATGATGCCCTCGCGGCGGGTGCATTCGTAGAACGCCTCCATGGTCTCGTCGTCGGTGGCATCCACATAATTCACGCGGCCGAGGTCCTTCAGCCAGGCATGCTCAGGACCAACACCGGGGTAGTCAAGGCCAGCCGAGATCGAGTGCGTACCAATGATCTGGCCATCGTCATCGGCCATCACATACGTGCGGTTGCCGTGCAGCACGCCAGGCTTGCCAGCGCTGAGCGGTGCGGCGTGCTCGCCCGTGGCAACCCCCTTGCCGCCCGCCTCGACGCCATACATGGCGACTTCGGGGTACGGCAGCAGCGGATGGAACATGCCAATGGCATTGCTGCCGCCGCCCACACAGGCCACCAGCGCATCCGGCAGACGGCCGATCTGAGCCGGGCACTGCTCCAGCAGCTCGCGGCCGACGATGCTGTTGAAGTCACGCACCAGCATCGGATACGGATGCGGGCCGGCAACCGTGCCGATGACATAGAAGGTGTCATCCACATTCGTCACCCAATCGCGCAGCGCCTCATTGAGCGCATCTTTCAGCGTGCGGGTGCCGCTGGTTACGGGGATCACTTCCGCACCCAACAGCTTCATGCGGTAGACATTCGGCGACTGGCGCTCGACATCGTCAACACCCATGTACACCACGCACTTGAGACCCAAGCGCGCGGCGATGGTGGCGCTGGCCACGCCGTGCTGGCCAGCGCCGGTCTCGGCAATGATGCGGGTCTTGCCCAGGTGCTTCGCGAGCAGGGCCTGGCCAATGGTGTTGTTGATCTTGTGCGCGCCGGTGTGGTTGAGGTCTTCGCGCTTGAGCCAGATGGTGGCACCGCCCCAGGCCTTGGTCAGGCGTTCGGCCCTGTAGAGCGGGCTGGGCCGGCCCACGTAATGGGCGTAGTCGTTGTCCAGTTCCGCCAGAAACGCGGGATCGTTCTTGAGTCTTGCGTAAGCCTCTTCCAGCTCACGCAGGGGCTCCATCAGCGTTTCGGCGACGAATCGCCCGCCGTAGGGGCCGAAGTGCCCGCGGGCATCCGGGAACTGCGCGTAGTCCGTGGGGGGCGCCAGCATTGAATCGTCAGCCATGATGAGTGTCTTCGAGCGGCAAATCAGCCGCGGATCAGGGCTTCGTCAGCGGCTCGCACCGCGTCGACGAAGGCGCGCATTTTACGGTGATCCTTGATGCCCTTGGTGCCTGGAAGACCAGTTTCGATGCCGCTGGAAACATCCACACCCCAAGGGCGCACCTGACGGATGGCCTCGCCCACGGTTTCGGGGGTCAGGCCGCCCGCCAGCAGCAGCGGCAGGCGCCTGGCAGCGGGTGCTGGCAACTGCGGCCAGGCAAAGGCATGGCCGCTTCCGCCGCCACCCAGGCTGGTGTGGCTATCGGCCAGCAGTGCGTGTGCATGGGCAAAGTCTCGCTCCCAGTCCGGATAGTGCTGCGGCTCGCCCATGGGCACCGCCTTGATCCACGGCAAGCCGAACTGCGCGCAAAAGCCAGCCGCCTCACGGCCGTGGAATTGCAGCAGCGCCGGCTGAAACTGATGCAGCAACTCGGCGATCTGCTGAGTCTCGGCGTTCTGA
>CAMTXV010000070.1:0-10279 GCA_947085665.1 uncultured Sinobacteraceae bacterium
CATGCCGGGAGTGGCTGCGTCGCCCGGCTTATCGAGGGCCACACGCACGAGAAAGGTGCGGGTGGCGGCATCGGCAGCCGGCACCTTGGCCAGTACACGGCCTGTGAGGAGGCGATCAGAAAGGCCATCGAGCTGCACACGCACCGGTGTGGTGGAGTCGATACGGCCGAGTTCTGTTTGAGGAACCTGAACATCCACGCGCAGGCCCTCGGTAGCCACCAGTTGCAACACCGGCGTGCCGGTAGCAACCCACTCGCCGGGGTGGGTCAGGCGCTGGCGGATGATGCCGTCGAAGGGGGCGGGTAGTCGGTGGCGGGCGACCGTCTCGGCCTGTTCTCGGCGGGTGGCTTCCAGTGTGGCGATGGCCGCTTCGGCGAGCTTCACCTCGGCCTCGCGGGTTTCGTAGAGCGAGCGAGGCAGGGTGCCGCGCTCAGCGAGCGTTTTGGCCTCGTTGCGCAAGCGGGTGCTTTCGGCCAACCGTGCGCGCCCCTCGCTAAGACTGGCTTCAGCGCGTTGTAGCGCCAGCTGGGCCATGCGGCTGTCGAGCTGCAACAGCGTGTCGCCGCGGCGCACGCGCGCACCGGCATCGACCGGCACCTGCTGCACCAGCCCGCTGACGCGAGGGGAAAGCGCCGCATCGCGCTCGGCGGTCACCGTGCCGGTGAGTGGCAGCGTCTGCGCCACCGACGAGGTTTTGGGGATTGCCACTTCCACTGCGGTTCGAGCCGCTGCGCTTGCGTCTAGCTGTGCGAAGGCGGGCGAGGCTGCAAAAAGCAAGGTGGCCAGCAGGCAGTGAGGGGATCGGCGCAGCGCAGTCACGGACAGGCTCAGGAGCATGGCATTCAAAAGGGCAGATCAAGAGCATGTTGTGACTGCCCTGTGCTCCATTTGTTCAGCTCGATCTCCATCCACGGGTATCGACTGCCGTGATTCGGCACAGCAGCCCCGCAGGCGCCATAATGAGAACGAATGTCATCTCGCCGATCCCCCATGACCCTGCTCGCACTTGCGCGCCACCAATCCGCCCGCGTGGTGCAGGTGGACGACCGCAAACCCAATGATCCCGTGTCCCGCCGGCTGCGTGAGCTGGGCTTTGTGCCCGGCGAGACGGTGAGCGTGGTGGCAACCGGCCCGGTAGGCGCCGACCCCGTGCTGGTGCAGGTGGGCTACACCCGTTTTGCGCTGCGCCGTCAGGAAGCCGGGCGTGTGCAGGTAGAGCCCGCATGAGCGCCGCGACCTTGCAGGTTGCTCTCGTCGGTAACCCCAACAGTGGCAAGACCGCACTGTTCAACCGGCTCACGGGTTCGCGTCAGAAGGTGGCCAACTATGCGGGCGTGACGGTGGAGCGCAAGGAAGGACGCTTCACCGATGCCAGCGGCCGCACGGTGCGCGTGCTGGATCTGCCCGGGGCGTACAGCCTCGCCGCCACCAGCCCCGACGAAGCCATCACCCGCGATGTGTGCCTGGGTCGCATGCGGGGCGAGTCGCAGCCCGATGTGCTGCTCTGTGTGGTGGACGCCACCAATCTGCGCCTGCATCTGCGCTTCGTGCTGGAAGTGCGCCAGCTGGGGCTGCCTATGGTGCTGGCGCTCAACTGTGCCGACCTGGCCGAGAAGCGGGGCATCCACATTGACCACGCCAAACTCGAAGCGGCACTGGGCCTGCCAGTGGTGCGCACCGTTGCCGTACAAACCGGCGGTGCCCAGGCCTTGGTGCAGCGCCTGAGCGGCACCCTGCCGCCAGTACCCAAGGCGCTGCCGGAAGGCAGTGATCTGCACGCTGCGGTCAACACCATTCTCGATACGTCCGTCACCATGCCGCGCCGCACGGCTGCGGTGGATGACACGCTGGACCGGGTGCTGCTGCATCCGGTGTGGGGTCTCACCATTCTGGCGGTGGTGATGTTTCTCATTTTTCAGGCAGTGTTTTCCTGGGCGACGCCGTTCATGGACGGCATCGAGACGCTCACCGGCGCGGTGGGCGAGCTGATCACCCAGGTGCTGCCGCAGGGCCTGCTGCAGAGCCTGCTGGTGGACGGCATCGTGGCGGGCCTTGGGGGTGTGGTGGTGTTCCTGCCGCAGATCCTCATCCTGTTTTTGTTCATTCTGGTGCTGGAGGAATCGGGGTATCTGCCCCGCGCGGCGTTTCTGCTGGACCGTTTCATGGTGGGTGCCGGACTCACGGGTCGCAGCTTCATTCCGCTGTTGTCGAGCTTTGCCTGCGCCATCCCCGGCGTGATGGCCACCCGCACCATCCAGGACCCGCGTGATCGTCTGGCCACCATCCTGGTCGCGCCCTTGATGACCTGCTCGGCTCGACTGCCCATCTACGCCTTGTTGATCGGCGCCTTCATTCCACAGCAAACCGTGGCGGGGCTGTTCAACCTTCAGGGTGTAGTGCTGTTTGTGCTGTATGTGGCCGGCATTGTGTCGGCGCTGGCGGTGGCCACGGTGATGAAGTGGTGGCGTGCGCGCCGCGCGGGAGCCGACGCCCCCGAGCACAGCCTGCTGCTGGAACTCCCGAGTTACCGTCTGCCCAGCCTGTACGGACTGGCGCTGGGCCTGTGGGAGCGCGCCAGCATCTTCGTGAAGCGCGTTGGCGGCGTGATTCTCGCGCTCACGGTCATCCTCTGGGTGCTCGCGACCTTCCCAGCGCCGCCAGTGGGCGCACTGGGGCCTGCCATCGACTACAGCTTTGCCGGACGCATCGGTCATTTCATGGAGCCCTTCTTCGCCCCGATTGGCTTCAACTGGCAGATCTGCATTGCATTGATCCCCGGCCTGGCAGCCCGCGAAGTGGCGGTTGGCGCGCTGGCCACGGTGTATGCCATTTCGGCTGAAACCGAAGAGGGCGTGACCGAGGTGCTCGCCAATGCCATCGGCGCGCAATGGGGCTTGCCAACTGCCCTGGCGCTGCTGGCCTGGTATGTCTTCGCACCGCAATGCCTGGCCACGCTGGCAACCATCCGCCGCGAGGCCAGCAGCCGGGTGATGTGGTTTGCCACGGCCTATCTCTTCGGGCTCGCCTACCTCGCCGCCTTCATCACTTATCAGCTGGCCTCCCTATGACGCCCTACGCCGTTGTTGAAAGCCTGGTGATTGCTGCCCTGTTTGCGGTGGCCTTGCGCTGGGTGTGGCTGCGGGTATTGAAGCCGGTACTGCACAAGCCCCGTTCCGCCTGCGGCGGTGGCTGCCAGGGCTGCGCTTCGAGTAAGCCGGTTTCTTAGTGGCGACTGGCGGCCTGTAGCGGGACGCCGGAACGGGGCGGTTCTGCCGGGTTGTTCCACCGCACGACGCACAACAAAAAGCCGCGCAATGCGCGGCTTTTTGTTGTCTGCGGAGGCTTAGAAGAGATAGCGCGCGAACACCTGGAGGTTGTCGCGGTCGCGGTAGAGATTCTGCTCCTTGCCGCCGAAGAACCAGTTGTAACCCACGGTAAACGAGAAGTCGGACTTGTAACGGGTTTCGAGGTTGAAGTTCACGCTCTTGCGGCCGCGCACGAAGTTGCCAGCTGGGCCCGGAGAAATGCCGTGCACATCTTCGCTATAGATGACGAAGGGCTGCAGCGAGATGCCCGGCAGCACACTCTCGTACTTGAAGATACCCACCAGGCGATAGCCCCAGGAAAACGGCGTGGCGAAGTTGCGCAGGTTGGCCTGCACGGGGTTGAAGCGGCCGCCGTCTGGGCCGGCCACGCATTGGGTGTTCGCCGAGCAGGCTTGCTGCTGACTGCCATTTGGCACGTAGGGGTTGGTTGCACTGGGCGGCTGCGTGGGGTCTTGCAGCGTAAAGCCGCTGCCATCGGCACCCGCACTCGCATGGTAGTAAACGCCCGGCGCATCAAACTGCAGCTCATCGAGGCCCGGCATGTTGAGCACATGGGTCGCACCGATTTCGGCCACAGCCAGAATCTGGTCAGCGCCAATCCAGTTGTCGGTAGCACCCAGCACGCGGGTGAAGCCCAGGTTGTATTGCATCACCTGCAGGCGCTCGTAGCCGGGGATTTCCACGCCACCCACGCTGCGGCCGTTTTCATCCACGAAACCTTCGCCCAGCGTGGCGCCGCGGTAGGGCCCCAAAAAGCTCGGGAAGCTGCGGGCCGAGCGGGGTGCGGCGCCGTGAATCAGGTTCACGGTGTCGCAGTTGGCGCCGTTGGTGCAGCCGTCCACCGCATCGCTGCCGTCGTAGTTGGTGCGCTGATCGCCACCGACGGCCGGGTCGAAGCCCACGCCACCGCCCTGGCTACCGGCGCAGCCGGTCTGTGCACCGGGTGCGGTGGGGTCGAGGTCGTGGCAGCGGGTGAGAAAGGGCTGCGCGGCGGCAAAAGCCACGTCGATCACCGAGACCTGCACCGGCAGGTTGGGGCGGTAGGCCACTTCACCCTGAATGGAGTAGTCGCCCACCGTGGTGTTGAACGACATGCCGCACATCCGGATGTTCTTCGGGTAGTCGAAGAAGAAGGGGCCGGAGTCGAGCTTCACCAAGTCGTCATAGGTCGTGGCGTTGGGGTCAACGCTGCCGCCCAGCAGGGGGCCGAGTGCGGCGAGGTCATCCAGCCCAATGCCGAGGTCGGTGAGGATGCGCGGGTTGGCGAGTGCATTGGCCGTGATGTAGCCCACGGCATCGTTGGTGAACTGCTGGTTGGCGCTGGGGACCACCAGTGCCGGGAGGTTGGGGCAGACCTTCAACAAGTCCACCGTGTTGGCGGCGTTGATGCCATCGGCATTGCCTTCCGCGCGCGCGCAGGAGGCCTGGCCGCTGAAGAAGCTCACATACGGCAGCTTCGAGTGGTAGTTCATGAAGTACAGCGACACCTCGGTGCCGCCGTTGAAGTCTTCAAAGTAGTTCTTGAGCGCAAAGCCGAACTGGCCGAAGCCATCGGGCTCGCGGTCTGGCGCGCGGCGGATGTGCGCGGTGGTGCCGGTGACCAGCGACAGCGGGTTGTCGAGGAAACGACCCACCTGGTCGCGGTCGTCGGCGGAGCCGCCGAAGCTCAGGTTCACGTAGTCGACGAGGTTCTGCGTGCCGGAGTCCACGAACGAGAAGAAGCTGCCGGGGGCAGGGATTTCCACCGGCTGCCATTCGAGCTGGTAGAAGGCTTCGAAGGTGCTGCCCTCGAAAGGATCGAAGCTCGCGAACACCATGTTGATGGGCGTGAAGACTTCTTCCAGCTGAAAGCCCACGCGGTAGAGGTTGTTGGTGTTGACGGGCTGCGCCTGGTTGATCGAGTTGATCACCAGCAGGGTCGATTCACCCCAGTTCACGGTTTGCCGGCCAATCTTGAAGGTGAGTTCCTTCTCGGTGAGCGGCAGTGCGGCCTTGCCGTAGAAATTGAATTCCAGCAGCTGGATGTCGGCGACCAGCTGGCGGCGCAGGGTGGAGTCGGTGCGGCCCAGCTTGGTGGCCTCACCCGGACCAAACACCTGCTCGAAATAGCGGTTGGCGATGGGGTCGTTGCGGGTGCCTACGCGATCCCGGTTCTCGGCGGTAATGAGGCCGCGGAATTCGTCCTTCTTGCGGTCGTTGACGGCATCGTAAAACGAGATGGTGCGGGCAAAGAAGCCGAAGTCGCCCTTGGTGAGGTTGACGTCCTGTGTCAGGCGAATGCCGCCCTGGGTGAGCTGGTGCTGGTCGTAGTTGAGGTTGCCGTCATCGCCGCGCATGGTGGGCGCGCCGGGCGCATTGCGCAGCTGGTCGGCGGGGTAGGTTTGATCTTTGAACAAACCCTGGCAGGACTGGAAAACACCGGCACAAACACTGGGGTTGATGCTGGCCTTGCCGATGAGGTCTGACGCGCGTTCTTCCATACGCATCTGAGCGCCCACCGTCACCACGTTGTTCATGGTGCCGTCGATGCCCAGGCTGGGCATGCTGATGTCGAGGGCCGATGCGATGGGGGCGGCCAGAACGGCCATGAGTGCGGCTGAGCCCAGCCAAAGCGATTGACGCATGTACTCCTCTCTTCTCTTTTGCTCTATTTATGGGATCGCGGTCCGTCGCGAAACGATTCGGTGCAGCGCACTGCCGTTTACGTGCTGATTCAGCGGCGCTTCAACCCGCGCTTTATAGCGAAGCGCGGTGCAGCGTGTCGAGCAGAATTTTCATTCACTTCACATGCCGATCAAGGGCGGCTGCGAGCTGGGGCAGCAGGGTTTCCAGTTCATCGGAAGCCGAGCCACGAAAGCGCTGGTAAATGGCTTTCGCCGGGGCGTTCTGACTCTGCGCCAGGCGGGTGTCGATCTGGCAGAGCAGCACTTCACAGGCCTGCTGCCGCCGCTCACCCAGAAACTGGGCAAAGCTGCTGCGACTGCCGCGTTCGAACTCGGCGCGTAGCGGCCCGAGGGCAGTGAGCACTTCCGGCAGCAGCGTTCGCGCGGCACGGTGGGCAATGTCGGGCTTGGCTGAGCGCAAGGTGTTGAACGCCAGCTTCATCGCCATGCCGCTGATGCCGCGCTTCGCGGCCAGGTGCTGCTCCACGAGGGCAGCAAGTTCTGTCACCAGGGATTCCCGTGCGGCTTCCGGCAATACAATGCCCCGCTCAGGGCTCTGTGGTGAATTCATTGTGACTCGCGCGAGAGGATCGAAGTGACAGACGAAAAAAAGCCGCCGAAGCCTAGCATCGAGCGACTCAAAACCGGCAGCTTTGAACGGAACTTCGCTCTGGCCCGACTGGGCGTTGGCGCGGGCGCAAAAATCGCCATGCATTCGCTCTCGAATGTGTTTCGCGGTGAGGTTTCCCGCAGCGCAGCCGACAGCACCTTCTACACCCAGCAGGCGCAGGTGCTGGCTGATGAGCTGGGCCAGCTCAAGGGCAGTGTGATGAAGGCCGGCCAGATGCTGGCGATGTTTGGCGACTACTTTCTGTCGCACGAGGCCGTGGCCGTGCTTAGTCAGCTGCAAGACAACACGCCGCCCGTGGCCTGGCCGGTGGTGGAGCGCCAACTGAAGAGTTCCGTAGGAGCGGCCGCACTGAAGGAGCTGGAGATCAGCGAAACCCCGCTGGCTGCCGCCTCGCTTGGCCAGGCGCATCGTGCGCGTCGCAAGCGCGATGGCCTCGAACTGGTGGTGAAGATTCAGTATCCCGGTGTGGCCGAAGCGATCAGCAGCGACATCAAAACACTGTCGCGCCTGCTGGTGGCTAGCCGCCTCACGCCGAAGAATCTCGACCTGGCACCTACTTTCGACGAAGTGCGCGAGATGCTGGAGGGCGAATGCGACTACGTTCAGGAGGCCGCCTTCACCGAGACTTTTGCGACGCGACTGGCGGGTGACCGCCGATTCGTCGTGCCTCGCGTGCTTCGCGAGTACAGCGGGGCACGCGTGCTCACCACCACCTTCGAGCAGGGCGTTTCAGTGGCCGATGCCTCGGTGAAAGCACTGCCTCAGGCGCGTCGCGATGCACTGGGCCTGAGCTTCGTGGAGCTATTTCTCACCGAGTTCTTTCGCTGGGGACTGGTGCAGACCGACCCCCATTTCGGAAACTACCGGGTGCGAAGCCATGCCGATGGCACCGACCAGTTGGTACTGCTGGATTTTGGTGCCACGCGCGCGTTCTCTCGCCAGTTCATTAGCGACTATTCCGCCATTGTCTCTGGCGCAATCGATCTTGATAGAGACCGTGTGCGTCGCGGTGCAGAGGCGATTGGTCTGATCGGCAGTGATTTCCCCGCTTCAGCGCTGGAGTCCTTCGCCGCTATGTGCGAGCACATCGTGGAGCCTTTCGAGCCCGCTCGTGCCCCTGAAAGCCTCCGCACGGCGGCTGGTCATTACCGCTTTGGAGCCAGCGAACTGCCCATGCGCGTGAGTCAGATGGCGGCGCGCAATGCACTCACCTTGTCCTTCAGACTGCCGCCGCGCGAGATCGTGTTTCTGCATCGCCGCCTTGGTGGCGTCTTCATTGCACTGGCGAGCCTGGGTGCAGAGCTGAATCTGAGTGCGCCGCTACAACAGGCGCTGGCAGATGCCGCAGCGCAACAAAGCGAAGCCGCACGATAAGGTTCCATTGCGGTAAGCAAAATTCTGCGTCATCTCGATTGCATCGCGCGTGAAAACGCCGTGGCATGCGGGGTTTGGATTGGTTAGCATCGACGGGCTGCGGCTTTGTGCGAGTCGTGGAGTTAACCAACCCATCACGAGGAGAAATCGGACATGAAAATCTTGTCCATGACGTTTGGCGCACTCGCGCTGAGCCTGGTCGCGCAACATGCTGCCGCGAAGGTCGATGCCGCTGAGGCCGCCAAGCTGGGCACCACGCTGACACCAGTCGGTGCCGAAAAGGCTGCCAACAAAGAGGGCACGATTCCCGTCTGGAAGCCGGCTCCGCAGTCCGGCTCGCTGAAGAGCGAGTTTTCCACCAACCCCAAGATTGAAGCGGAAGCGGCCAAGTTCACCATCAACAAGGCGAACATGGCGCAGTACTCGGCCAAGCTCACCGAGGGCCACAAGTTTCTGCTGAAGACCTACGACACCTACAAGATGAACGTCTATCCGACGCATCGTGAAGTGTCCTGGCCCGATGCCATCTACGACGCCACCAAGGCCAACGCCACCACTTGCGAAATGATCGGCACCGATCTGCTCGACGACTGCAAGATGGGCTTTCCGTTCCCTATTCCCAAGACAGGCTCTGAGCCGGTGTGGAACCACAAGCTGAAATGGCGCGGCGAGTCGGTGACCCGCTTCAACAACCAGATGATCGTTCAGCCCTCGGGCGACTTTCAGCTGACCAAGATCATCGAGAACGTGAAGTTTTCGTATGCCTCGCAGAAGGAGCCTGTGGCACTGACGAAGACCTCGGGTGAATTCCTGAAGTATCTGTCGCAGACCGTGGCGCCGCCGCGTCTCGCCGGCACCTTCATTCTGGTGCACGAGAAGGCCGGCACCGGCGCCGATGGCCGCGCTGCCTGGCTCTACTCACCTGGCCTGAAGCGCATTCGCCGCGCACCGACCGTGTGCTGCGACAACCCGTATGAAGGCACCGACGGTCACCAGTTCTATGACCAGGTCGATCTCTTCAACGGCGCGCTGGATCGTTACAACTGGAAGCTGGTGGGCAAGAAGGAAATGTACATTCCCTACAACGGCTACAAGGTGGCTGGCCCGAAGGTGAAGTACAAGGATCTCGCCAAGCCCAAGCACCTCAACCAGGACCTGCCGCGCTACGAGCTGCACCGCGTCTGGGTGGTGGAGGCCAACATCAAGCCCGGCACCAGCCACACCTTCAACAAGCGCGTGATGTACTTCGACGAAGACAGCTGGAACATCGTGGCGACCGACAACTACGACGCACGCGGCAACCTCTATCAGTTCCAGGAGGGCCATCTGGTCTGGGGCAGCAACGTGCAGGCGGCAACCACCGTGCCCGAAATCATTTATCACTTCACCTCGGGTCGTTACTTCATCACCGCAGCGTTCAACGAAGACAAGGCGCCTGACCTCACCGCCTCGTTCTCACCGGACTACTTCACCTCTGCCGCCGTGCAGAAGATGTCGACCAAGTAAGCTGCGGTAAGCCTCATCGGCACAGCCAACGCTGGCCGACCAGCCGCCGGGCGCTCTATACGCCCGGCGGCTTTTTTGTGAAGGTTCAATACTTGCCATTATCAGGAGAAGGCCATGGCCACCAAGATCAATCTCGAACACCAGTTTTCCGGCAGCGTTGACCAGGTTTGGGCGATGTATAGCGACCGCGCGTTCTTCGAAAAGAAGTACCAGGCCACCGGTGCTACCAATCTGGAAGTGCTCGACTATCAGAGTTCAGCCAAGGGGTTTTCGATCACCGTGCGCTACGACTCCAAGAGCGATGCGCCGCTGCCGGATTTCGCCAAGAAGTTCATGGCCGAGCGCATCACCGTGACGCAGACCGACAGCTGGGATGCCGCGACCAAGACCGGCAAGATCACCACGGAGCTCAAGGGCGTGCCGCTGAAGGTATCGGCCGAGATGAAGCTGGAAGCAGCCGGCAAGGGCGCAGTGAACAAGATGGTGTGGACCCTCTCCAGCGGCATTCCTCTGGTAGGTGGCAAGCTGGAAGGCTTGCTGGCGGAAGAAGTGAAGATCAAGTCAGCACGCGATGCCGCCGCCTCCCAAACCCTGCTGAAGAGCTACTGACATGACGCCCGCTGACACGCCACCACCCGAGGACTCCAAGCCTCACCAGGAGCCGGGACTGGGCCAGGCCGCTGCCAGCGCCGCAGCGGCGCTGTTTGGCGTGCAAAGCTCGAAGAACCGGCACGAGGACTTCCAGGCCAAGAGTCCGACCCGGTTCATCTTCATGGGCG
>CAMTXV010000071.1:0-5451 GCA_947085665.1 uncultured Sinobacteraceae bacterium
CGACATACATCGAGTAGTCGAGATAGGCCTTTTCGGCGAAAACGCGCAGCGGGGTGCGCTCGGTTTCAATCATTGGGACTGCGATCTTGGTGCTCATACTTCAATCTCGGCCTTGTCGCCGTTTTCTTCCAGCCAGGTCTTGCGATCACCCGCGCGTTTCTTGGCGAGCAGCATGTCCATCAGGCCATCGGTGGTCTTTGCCAAAGGCTCGCCTTCGATCACGGTGGGCTCATCCAGCGTGAGTTGCACCAGGCGGCGGGTGTCGGGGCTCATGGTGGTTTCGCGCAGCTGCAAGGGGTTCATTTCGCCCAAGCCTTTGAAGCGCGTCACGCCCACCTTGCTGCGATTGCCCTCGGCTTGCAGACGGTCGAGCACGCCCTGCTTCTCGGACTCATCCAGCGCGTAGAACACCTGCTTGCCGGCGTCGATGCGGAACAGGGGCGGCATGGCGATGTAGATGTTGCCGGCAGCGACCAGCGGGCGGAAATGCTTGAGAAACAGCGCGCACAGCAGGGTCGCGATGTGCAGGCCGTCGCTGTCGGCGTCGGCCAGCACGCAGACCTTGCCGTAGCGCAGGCCGCTGATGTCGGCGCTGCCGGGGTCCACGCCAATGGCGACGCTGATGTTGTGGATTTCCTCGCTGGCGATGGCCTCGCCTGCTGAAGCCTCCCAAGTGTTCAGAATCTTGCCGCGCAGGGGCATGATCGCCTGCGTATCGCGGTCGCGCGCCTGCTTGGCGCTGCCGCCGGCGGAATCGCCTTCGACCAAGAACAGCTCGGTGCGGTTGAGGTCGGTCAGCACGCAGTCGGCCAACTTGCCAGGCAACGCGGGGCCAGAGGTGATCTTTTTGCGCACCACCTGCTTCGCTGCCTTCATGCGCGCGCTGGCGTTGGCAATCACCAGCTGGGCCACCTTCTCGCCCTCGTCCGGGTGCTGGTTCAGCCACAGGCCGAAGCTGTCGTGCACCACGCCGCTGACGAAGGCCGCCGTCTCGCGTGATGACAGCCGCTCTTTGGTTTGGCCAGCGAACTGCGCGTCCTGCATCTTGATGCTGATGACGTAGGCGAGGCCCTGCCACACGTCTTCCGGTGCGAGCTTCAAGCCGCGCGGCAAGAGGTTGCGGAACTCGCAGAACTCGCGGATGGCTTCCGTCAAGCCCGTGCGCAGGCCGTTCACGTGCGTACCGCCCTGCGCGGTAGGGATGAGGTTGACGTAGCTCTCTTGCAAGAGCTCTGGCGTGCCATCGGCATTGACCCAGGCCAGCGCCCACTCGGCTTCCTCGCGGTCGGCCTTGAACTTGCCGGTGAAGGGCTCGGCGGGGATCAACTCGTGGCCTTTGACGGCATCGAGCAGGTAATCCTCAAGGCCGTTCTCAAAGTGCCATTCGGTCAGCTCGCCCGTGGCTTCGTCCTTGAGCGACATCTTCAGGCCGGGGCAGAGCACCGCCTTGGCGCGCAGGATTTGCTTCAAGCGCGGCAACGAGAACTTGGCCGAGTCGAAGTACTTGGCATCGGGCCAGAACTTCACGCGCGTGCCGGTTTCCTTCTTGCCGGCCGGGCCAATCTCACGCAGCGCGCTCTTGGTGTAGCCATGCTCGAAGTGCATGGTGTGTTCAACACCATTGCGCTTCACGAACACATCCAGTCGCGTCGAGAGCGCATTCACCACGCTCACGCCGACGCCGTGCAGACCACCCGAGAACTGGTAGTTCTTGTTGCTGAACTTGCCGCCCGCATGCAGCTTAGTGAGCACCAGCTCTACACCGCTGATCTTGTGGACGGGATGAATGTCGGTGGGAATGCCGCGCCCGTCATCGCTCACCTCGCAGCTGCCATCGGCAAAAATCACCGTGCGGATACTACGGGCATGGCCCGCCATCGCCTCGTCGACCGCGTTGTCGATGACCTCTTGCGCGAGATGGTTGGGCCGCGTGGTGTCGGTGTACATGCCCGGGCGAACACGCACCGGGTCGAGGCCATCGAGCACTTCGATGGCGTTGACGTCATATTGCTGCTGGGCCATTGGAGGGTCGCTAAAAAAGTGGCGGGCACGGTAACCAAGGGTGGGGGATGCGGCAAGCCAGTTAAAATGTCGCATGAGCAAAAAACCGCCCACCGACAACCAGCCCGCCGCCGCCACAGACCTCGTGGCGCAGTTCGAAAACTCCCTGCAGGAGCTCGAAGGCATCGTGCAAAAGCTGGAGCGCGGCGAGCTGAAGCTGGAGGAATCGCTGCAGATCTTCGAGCGGGGCATGGCGCTTTCGCAGCAGTGCCGGGTTGCACTCGACACGGCGGAGCTGAAGGTCAAAACCCTGATCGACGGGCAATTCAAAGACGAATGAGCCACTGCGACTGGATTGGCTGGCAGGCTGCCCATCGCGCCCGCCTGCATGGCGCGCTGGAAGCCGCGCTGCCCCCAGCAGACACCTACCCTGCCCGCCTGCACACGGCCATGCGCTACGCCTGCGAGGGAGGCAAGCGCCTGCGCGGCTTGCTGGTGTACGCGGTGGGCGAGGCCTTGCAGATTGAACCTGAAACGCTGGACGCGCCGGCGGTGGCGGTGGAGTTGATCCACGCCTTCTCGCTGGTGCACGACGATCTGCCGGCGATGGACGACGATGACCTGCGCCGTGGGCGGGCGACAGTGCACAAGGCATTTGATGAAGGCACCGCTGTGCTCGTGGGTGATGCACTGCAAACGCTGGCCTTCGAGTTGCTGGCAGCGGCACCGGGCATGGCGCCGGCAGCGGCGCTCGAAATGCTGCGTGAACTGGCCGCTGCCAGCGGCTCGCGCGGCATGACCGGCGGCCAGCAGGCCGATCTCGAAGCCGAGGGCGCGGTGCTGTCGCTGCCCGAACTGGAGCGTCTGCACGCCCACAAGACCGGCGCGCTGATTCTGGCCAGCGTGCGGCTGGCGGCTGCCGCAGCGGGTGCCAGCCCCGCGCAGCGGGCCCAGCTCGACGCCTTTGGCCGCGCCCTGGGGCTCGCCTACCAGATTCAAGACGACATTCTGGATGTCACCGCCAGCTCCGAAACCTTGGGCAAGACGGCGGGCAAGGACATACGCGCGGAGAAGTCCACCTATGTGCAGCTGATGGGTTTGAGCGCTGCGCAGACCCGGGCCACGGGCCTGCTGGACGAGGCGCTGCAAGAGCTTGCAAGCCTTGGCGCGGCAGCCGCCCCGCTGCGCGAACTCACAACCCAGATCGGCCGCCGGCAGCACTGATCACCGGCGCTCTTCTCCCTTTTTGCCGCAGTGCAACATAAGTCGCTCTGCACCATAATGCGGCGTTCTTTTTCATCACACCGTCATGAGCCACAACGCCAACGACGTCCCCGGTTACACCCTGCTCGGCCGCATCGATTCCCCCACCGAACTGCGCGCCCTGCCGGCCGATGATTTGCCGCATCTGGCGGTGGAAATTCGTCGCTATCTCATTGAAACGCTGGGCCGCATTGGCGGGCACTTTGCCGCCAACCTCGGCACCGTCGAACTCAGCGTGGCGCTGCACCGCTGCTTCGATACCCCGCACGACCGTCTGGTGTGGGACGTGGGCCACCAGGCCTACCCACACAAGATGCTCACCGGCCGCCGCGCGCGGCTGGAGTCCATCCGCAAGCTCGGCGGATTGATGCCCTTTTGCCACCGCGGCGAGAGCGAGTACGACAGCTTCGGCGTTGGCCACTCCAGCACCAGCATCAGTGCCGCCGCCGGCATGGCCGCGGCAGCACGGGTGAAGGGCGAGCAGCGCCGTGCGGTGGCCATCATTGGTGATGGCGGCATGACCGGCGGCATGGCCTTCGAGGCGCTCAACCATGCAGGCCATCTGGGCCTCGACATGCTCGTGGTCTACAACGACAACGACATGTCGATTTCCGAGAACGTGGGCGCGCTGCGCGACCACTCAGCACGCATTGCGGCCCAGCTCGGTTTCGCCCTGCCCCGCGCGGCCGGCAGCTGCGAAAACAATATGCATCTGGCCGAGCGCCCCGGCGCTTTGTTCGAAACCCTGGGCTTTGCCTACCACGGCCCTATCGACGGCCATGATCTCGATGCGCTGGTAACGGCCTTCGACACGCTCAAGAACGCCAAGGGCCCGCAGTTTCTGCATGTGATCACCGTCAAGGGCAAGGGCTTCGAGCCGGCCGAGGGCGAGCCGATCAAGTACCACGGCGTCACGCAGTTCGACCCGGTCACCGGCGCCTTCCCCGCCAAGAAGGCCGCAGCGAAAGCCACTTACACCAGTGTTTTCGGCAACTGGCTGTGCGCAGCGGCGGCACGCGATGCGAAGATCGTTGGCATCACCCCTGCCATGCGCGAGGGCTCAGGCCTGGTGGAATTCTCGCAGCAGTTTCCCGACCGCTACTTTGACGTCGGCATTGCCGAGCAGCACGCCGTTACGCTGGCCGCCGGCATGGCCTGCGAAGGGCTCAAGCCTGTCTGTGCGATCTACTCGACGTTTCTGCAGCGCGGCTACGACCAGCTCATTCACGACGTCGCGATTCAGGACCTGTCGGTCACCTTCGCCATCGACCGCGGCGGCCTGGTAGGTGCCGACGGCGCCACGCATCACGGCGTATTTGATCTCAGCTATCTGCGCTGCATCCCCAATCTGGTGGTGATGGCGCCCTCCGACGAGAACGAGCTGCAGCGCATGCTGTCCACGGGCATCGCGCACACCGGCCCATCGGCCGTGCGCTATCCGCGCGGGAATGTGCTGGGTGTGGCGATGGATGAAACTCCCAAGCCACTCACCATCGGCAAGGGTCGCATCGTGCGCGAAGCCCGCGGCCGTCGCCGTCCGCGCGTGGCTTTTCTTGCCTTTGGCTGCATGGTGCCGGTGGCGCTCGAAGCGGCTGACATTCTCGACGCCGTGGTGGCCGACATGCGCTTCGTGAAGCCGCTGGACCTGGGGCTGATCACCGAGCTGGCGCAGGAAAACGACCTGCTGGTGACCCTTGAAGACAACGCCAGGGCCGGTGGCGCTGGTTCGGCGGTGTGCGAGGCTCTCGCTGCACTGCAGCTACAGATTCCCTTGCTGATGCTGGGCCTGCCGGATCATTTCATCGAGCACGGCACGCGCGAGGAGCTGATGACGCAGGTGGGCCTGGATACCACGGGCGTGCTGCGCAGCGTGCAGAAGCGCTTGCGCGCGAAAGACCTCGACGACTCGGCCGTGGTTGGTCCGCAGCGCCGCGAGAGCTAGCTCGCTACGACAACGCCTTGGTGAGGGTCATCGCGCCCGCGAGAATCAGCATCACGGCGATGGTGCGCTTGAGGGTTTTGGCATCCATGCGAAATCCCAATCGGCTGCCGATCCAGATGCCGGGGATCGCACCCAGCAGCAGCCACCCGAGCAGCGCGTAGTCCACCGTGCCGAGCTTGGCGTGGCCAGCACCGGCCAGGCCGGTGATGAGCACGGCATGCGCGAGATCAGCCCCCACGAGCCGC
>CAMTXV010000072.1:0-8022 GCA_947085665.1 uncultured Sinobacteraceae bacterium
CCTGCTCGACGACTTTGGTTTTGGGCTCTCGAAGCGCCGCGTCACGGTCAGCACCAGCGGGCTGGTGCCGTTCATGGATCGCCTTCGCGAAGACGTGGATGTGGCTCTGGCCGTATCGCTGCATGCACCGAATGACGACCTGCGCGACGTGCTGGTGCCGATCAACCGCAAGTACCCGCTCGGCGAGCTGATGGACGCCTGCCACCGCTACACCCAGGGCACGGGCCCCAAGGCGCACATCGTCTACGAGTACGTGATGCTCGATGGCGTCAACGACTCGCTGGGCCATGCCAAGGAGCTGGCAAGGCTCTTGGGCAATCTGCCCGCCAAGATCAATCTCATCCCCTTCAATCCCTTTCCCAAGGCCGGCTACAAACGCTCGCCTTCAGAGCGCATCCGCGCCTTTGCCGACTACCTGCGCAGTCGCGACATCGTCTGCACCACGCGCAAGACGCGCGGTGACGACATCGACGCCGCCTGCGGGCAGCTGGTGGGCGAGGTGATGTCGAAGCAGAAGAACCGGCTGGCGAGCATCGCTGTACAGGTGAGCTCATGAGCAGCCCCGCCGCGAAGCAGCGGCTGCGAATGAGCTTCTCGCCGTCCTCGCGACTGTCGTTCTTTTCGCCGCCGCAGCGTCTGCGAATGTCGTTTTCGAGGCACTTGCGGTACCTGGTTGCGTTGCTGCCGCTGCTGCTCAGCGCCTGCATTACCTCCACCAGCGGCTCGAACACCGAGACCAACCTGGAAGAAGCGGCGCGCACCAATACTTCG
This sequence comes from uncultured Sinobacteraceae bacterium, assembly GCA_947085665.1. Lineage (GTDB taxonomy): Bacteria > Pseudomonadota > Gammaproteobacteria > Nevskiales > Nevskiaceae > Stagnimonas. Next base: position 772 of record CAMTXV010000072.1, read on the forward strand.
CTGGCGGTGGAATACGCCCGCAACGGCAACTACGAGCTGGCGCTGGAAAAAGCCAAGCGCGCTCTCACCCAGAACGACCGCTATGCCCCGGCGCACTCCACCATTGCGCTGATCTACACCCAGCGCGGCGAAGATGCCGAGGCCATCAAGCATTACCGTCGCGCGATCTCGCTGGACTCCAGCGATCTTTTTACCCGCAACAACTTCGCAATCTTCGAATGCGAGCGCGGCCGCACCGATGAAGCGCTGGAGCTGTTTGAAAGCGTGGCGCGCAACAAGAGCTACAACGCACCCGATGCGGCGCTGATCAATGCCGGCGTGTGTGCCAACCGGGCCAATCGCACCGACAAGGCCGAGGCCTATTTCCGCGAAGCCTTGCAGCTGCGGCCCGAGAACCCGGAGGCGCTGTTGCAGCTTGCGCAGCTGGCCGGCAAGAAACTGGACTGGCTCAAGGTGCGCGCCTTCATCCAGCGCCGGGACCGCGTCGCCAAGCCCACGGCAGAGTCCTTGCGTCTCGCCATCAGGGCTGAGCGTGCGCTGGGCGATACCGCTGCGGCCGAACGCCTGAACCAGCAGTTTCAACGCGAGTTTCCCTGAGTGCGGTGGGCTGCCCGACGTGGCAGTCAGTCCGAACTGGTTCGGGGAGACGCGCCTCGTGATGCGACTACAATCCTGCCATTCCTGATGTTGTTCAAAACCTCAAGCGGCCCATGACTGGTATCAACGACCTGTTGCACGATTCCCACTCCCCCACCCCGACAGGCCAGGGGCCAGGCCGTCTGGTCAAACAGGCGCGCGAGCAGCTTTCGCTGTCGCTCGAAGATCTGGCCGCGCAGATCAAGCTCTCGCGCTTCACGCTCGATGCCATCGAGCGCGACGATTTCGCGCAGCTCAACGAGGCGGTGTATGTGCGCGGCTACTACCGCAAGCTCTCCAAAGTGTTGCCGGTCACCGAGGCTGATCTGATGCAGGCCTATGAGCGCGTGGCGGCGCACAAGGTGCCCACGCCGCCTTCCAAGCTCATTCTCGCGGGCGGCCCCGAGCTCGGCAGCGGGCAGGGCTTGAGCTTCAAGGTGCTGGCGATTGGAGTGATCGCGCTGGGAGTGCTCATCGGAGCGCTGGCGTTCTGGGGCAAGGGCCGCATGGCGCAGCCCGCGGTGTCACCTGCGGTGGTGCCGGTGCCTACGGGCGAGCAAGCGCAAGAGCCCACGACCACTCCAACTGCCGAAGCCCCGGTACTCGTTGACGCCGTCACGCCGCCGGCTGTGACCCCTGCAGAGCCTGCCGCGAACAGTGACAGCGCCCCAGCCGCAGCGCCTGCCGCTGCCGATCCCGCCGCAGCCAGCCCTTCCAGCGCGCCCGTCACATCGAATGGCCCCTTGCAGATCCAGTTCAACGGCAACTCCTGGACCGAGATCAAGGACGCCACTGGCCGCGTGTTGTTGTCCGGCCTGGTGCAGGGCGGCAACACGCAGGGGCTCGATGGGCGCCCGCCGTTCACCGTGTTTCTCGGCAATGCCCCGGCAGTGACGGTGAGCTACAACGGGCAGCCCGTGGACACTACGCCGTTTCGCCGAGGCGACAACACGGCGCGCTTCACCATTCCTGCCCCTTGAGTTGCTAGGGCGATCCTCATGGCGATGAAAGCGCAGCATGTGATCGCGCGGCGCAAGTCGCGGCAGATTGCGGTGGGCAAGGTGCTGGTAGGGGGCGATGCGCCCATCGCCGTGCAGACCATGACCAATACCAAGACCGAGGATGTGGAAGCCACGGTCGCCCAGGTGCTGGCGGCCAAGAAGGCGGGGGTCGATATCGTCCGCATTTCGGTGCCCACCATTGCCGCCTGCGAAGCCTTTGGTGAAATCAAAAAGCGCGTCGGCGACCTGCCACTGATCGCTGACGTGCACTTCAACTACAAGTGCGCGCTGAAAGCCGCCGAGATGGGTGCAGATTGCCTGCGCATCAACCCCGGCAACATCGGCAGCGATGCCAAGGTGGCCGAGGTCATCGCCTGCGCGCGCCATCACGGCGTGCCGATCCGCATCGGCGTGAATGCCGGTTCGCTGGAAGGCGATCTGCAGGAGAAATACGGCGAACCCAATGCCGATGCGCTGGTGGAGTCTGCACTGCGCCACATCGACATTCTCCGCAAGCACAACTTCGAAGACTTCAAGGTCAGCCTCAAGGCCAGCGAAGTGTTCATGACCGTGCACGCCTACCAGAAGCTCGCCACGCTCATCGAGCAGCCCTTGCATCTCGGCATCACCGAGGCCGGCAGCCTGCGCAGCGGTGCGGTGAAATCCTCCATCGGCCTCGGCATGCTGCTGGCGCAGGGCATTGGCGACACCATCCGCATCAGCCTGGCCGCCGACCCGGTGGAAGAGGTGAAGGTGGGCTGGGACATTCTGAAATCGCTGCACCTGCGCAATCGCGGCATCAATCTGGTGGCCTGCCCCTCGTGCAGTCGCCAGATGTTCGACGTGATCAAGACCGTCAACGAACTCGAAGCGCGGCTCGAAGACGTGACCGAGCCGATCGACCTTGCGGTGATCGGCTGCGTGGTCAACGGCCCCGGTGAGGCGCGCGAGGCGGCACTCGGCGTGGCCGGTGGCCGCCCCAATTCCATCTATCTGGACGGCGTGATCCAGCACAAGGCGCACAACGACCAATTGGTGGACGAGCTGGAGCGCCTGGTGCGCGCCAGGCTCGCTGCCCGCGCCGCTGCCGTTTAATTTTCAGGCGCAAACCATGAGCAAACTCCAGTCCCTGCGGGGCTTCAACGATGTGCTGCCGCAGCAGTCCGCGCTGTTCCGGCGCGTATTTGCCACGGCGGCTGATGTGGCCGGGCGCTACGGCTATGGCGAGCTGCGGCTGCCGCTGCTTGAAGCCACCACCTTGTTCAAGCGCGCGGTGGGCGAGGTGACGGATGTCATCGAGAAGGAGATGTATTCCTTCGACGATCGCGATGGCGTGAGCGTGAGCCTGCGGCCAGAACTCACGGCCGGCACCGTGCGCGCAGGCATCGAGCATGGCCTGCTGCACAACCAGCAGCAGCGCTTCTGGTATGCGGGCCCGGCGTTCCGCCACGAGCGGCCGCAGGCCGGGCGCTACCGCCAGTTTCATCAGGTGGGTGTTGAGGCCTACGGCATGGCCGGGCCCGACATCGACGCCGAAGTCATCGCCTTCTCGCAGCGCTTTCTCACCGCACTCGGCATCGGGGGCCTGAAGCTGGAAATCAATTCCCTGGGCGGCAGCGAGGCGCGTGCCAACTACCGCGCCGCGTTGATCAGCTATCTGGAGCGTTTCGAGACCGAGCTTGACGAAGACTCGAAGCGCCGCCTGCACAGCAACCCGCTGCGGGTGCTCGACAGCAAGGTGCCGCGCACGAAAGAAATCGTTGCCGACGCACCGCAGTTGGCGGACTACCTTGAAGATGAATCCCGCGCCCATTTCGACGGCTGGCGGCAGGCGCTGGAAGACTTGGGCATTGCCTATGAAGTCAGCCCCCAGCTGGTGCGCGGCCTCGACTACTACACGCGTGGCGTGTTCGAGTGGACCACCACCGAGCTGGGCAGCCAGGGCACGGTGCTGGCGGGCGGCCGCTATGACAACCTGGTGAGTCAGCTGGGCGGTTCGCCGTCGCCTGCGGTGGGCTGGGCCAGCGGGGTGGAGCGTCTGGTGCTGTTGCTGGAAAAGCAGCAGGTCGCCGCCTCCGCCGATGCAGCCCAGGTCTACTTCTGCACGGTGGGCGAAGCCGCCGAACGCCGCGCCCGTGTGCTGGCCGAATCGCTGCGCACGGCGCTGCCTGCACTTCGGCTCACACTCAACGCCGGCGGCGGCAAGCTGAAGAACCAATTGGGCCGCGCCGAGAAGAGCGGGGCGGGGCTCTGGCTGGTGCTGGGCGATAGCGAACTGGCCGAGGGCGCAGTTCAAGTAAAATCCGCGATTCCTTCGGGGGGTGATGAGCGCGTGGCCTTTGCGGCCCTGGCCGACTTCATTGCCGCCCGGCTCTCCTGACCTCAAAACCTCTGGCCGCTTCGGCGGTCTGATGCCACAACCTACGGTAACGACCCATGTCGCACTACGACGACGAAGACCAGGCCCAGCGCGTCAAGCAATGGTGGAAAGACAACTGGATGGCGCTGGCCGCCGGCCTGGTGCTCGGCCTGGGTGCCATCATCGGCTGGGACCAGTACAAGGCCCACAAGGCGGATCGCAGCGTTGAAGCCGCGCGTCTGTTCGAAGACCTCAAGACCGCGCTGTTGAGCGATAAGGCCGAAGAAGCCAACACCATCGCCGACAAGCTGAAGACCGATTACTCCGCCACCCCCTATGCCGCCCAGGGCTTGCTGCGCATTGCCCAGCATGCAGTGGAGAAAGGACGCTTCGACGAAGCCCTGCCGCCGCTCGCCTGGGTGGCGCAGAACGCCGAAGATGCCGTGCTGAAGCCTCTGGCCACGCTGCGCCAGGCCCGTGTGCTGTCACAGCAGGGCAAGTTCGATGAGGCCATCAAGCTGCTCGATGGCGCCACCGAAGACAGCTACAAGGCGCTCGCCGAAGAGCTACGCGGTGACATCCTGCTTGCACAGGGCAACCGCAAGGGCGCACGCGAGTCGTTTGAAAAGGCCCTAGCCAGCAGCGATGCCGCGGCGGCCAACCGTGAAACGCTGCAGCGCAAGATCGACGATCTTGCCGACGCCGCCTGAAGCCTGATCTAGCCGGCTGCCCTATCGGCATTCATCGCTGCCACTGGCGCGGTTTTGATGGCCGCGCCGGCCTGAAGTTTTGTTGAGGAGAACCCCTTGCATCGTCCGAGCCTTCGTTACCCCAGCCGACTGACGGCCATCGTGCTGCTGGCCCTGGTGGGGGCCGCCTGCACTTCGAAGCCCAAGGTGCGTGAGCCTGCGGAACTGGCCACCATCGAAAAGCCCACGGCGAAGGTGTCCGAAACCTGGTCGCGCAGTGTTGGCAAGGGTTCGGCGGGTCGTCCGCTGGGCTTGCGTGCCCTGCTGGAAACCGATGCGCTGTTCGTTGCCGAAACCGGTGGGCAGGTGATGGCGCTGGACCCCGCCACAGGTCGCGAACGCTGGAAGGTAGACCTCAAGACGCGCCTCTCGGCGGGTCCTTCGGTGGTGGGTGATCTGGTGATGGTGGGTACGCTCGATGCCCAGGTGATTGCCCTCAAGCGCGCCGACGGTAGCGCCGTGTGGCGCGAGCAGCTCTCCAGCGAAGTGCTCGCACCGCCAGCCGGTGAAGGCAGCGTGGTGGTGGCCCGCACCGTCGATGGCCGCACCTTTGGGCTTTCTGCTGCCGATGGCAAGCGCATCTGGAGCTTCGATCGCACGGTTCCGGCGCTGACGCTGCGCGGGCTCTCCGCTCCGCTGGTTATCGGCAGCCGCGTACTGCTGGGCATGGACAACGGTCGTCTCGCCGCCGTGCAGATGGCCGATGGCGCTCCGCTGTGGGAGCAACCCATCTCGGTGCCGAGCGGCCGCACGGAGCTGGAACGCCTTGCTGATATCGACGCCCAGCTGGTCGACACCCCTCAGGGCGTGCTGGTGGCCAGCTACGGCGGTGACGTGACCCTGATCGACCCCGCCGATGGCGAAAGCCGCTGGCGCCGCGCCATCAAGTCCGGCGCGGGCCTGGCCGAAGGCGGCAGCAATGTTTTCGTCAGCGACAGCGATGGCGTGCTGTGGGCACTCGACGCCGCCAGCGGTGCCGCCGTGTGGAAGAGCGAGGCCCTGCAATACCGCCGCCTCTCGCCCCCGGTGTTCTTCAAGGGCTATGCGGTGGTGGGTGATTTCGAAGGCTATCTGCACTTCTTCAATGCCGCGGACGGCAGCCTTGCCGGCGGCACCCGTGTTGGTCGCGACCCGGTGCTCAGCCCCATGGTGGCCACCGAAACTACGCTGTACGTGTTCAACGTCGAGGGCCGTCTTGTGGCCCTCACGCTGCGCTAAAAGGACCCTGTGACCGACAACACCCCCGAGCCTGCTACCAGCGAAGAGATCACCACCCCGACCATGCCGGTGGTGGTGCTCGTGGGGCGCCCCAACGTGGGCAAGTCCACGTTGTTCAACCGCTTCACCAACAGCCGCGATGCGCTGGTGGCCGACCTGCCGGGCCTGACCCGCGACCGTCAATACGGACAGGGCCGCTTCGAGGGCAAGGGCTTCATCGTGGTCGACACCGGCGGCCTCTCGCCTGACGAAGACGATGCGCTGGCCATGCTGGCCGAGGAGCAGGCGCAAATCGCCCTGCAGGAAGCCACGCACATCCTATTTTTGGTTGATGCGCTCGATGGCTGCATGTCAGACGACCTCGCCATTGCCCAGCGCCTGCGCAAGCTCGGCAAGCCGCTGACGCTGCTGGTGAACAAGGCCGAGGGCCGCACCAAAACCGCCATCGGCAGCGATTTTCACCAGATGGGCCTGGGCGAGCCGCTGCCCATTTCAGCCGAACACGGCGATGGTCTGGGCAATTTGCTGCGCAGCGTGCTGGTGGATGCGCCCCCGGCTGATTTCGAGGGCGACGACGGCATCATCCGCGTGGCCGTGGTGGGCCGTCCCAATGCCGGCAAGTCCACCCTGGTGAACCGCCTGCTGGGCGACACCCGCCTGCTCACCAGCGATGTCGCCGGCACCACGCGCGATGCCATCAGCGTGCGCTTCGAGCGCGACGGCCAGCAATACGAGCTGATCGATACCGCCGGTATCCGCCGCCGCAACAAGGTGAGCGAGGTCATCGAGAAGTTCTCGATCGTCAAGGCGCTGCAGGCCGTGGAGCGCGCGCATGTGGTGATCATCGTCACCGATGCCCATGACGAAATCGGCGTGCACGATGCGAAGCTCATGGGCCTCATCGCCCAGCGTGGCCGCGCCATGGTGCTGGCGGTGAACAAGTGGGATCACCTGGACACCGACAAGCGCAACAGCATCCGCACCAACATCGACTTCATGCTACCCTTCCTCGACTTCGTGCCGCCGCATTACATTTCGGCACTGCACGGCTCGGGCCTGAAGAGCCTGATGGACGACGTGGTGCTGGCCTACAAGGCCACCACGCGTGACATCCCCACACCGGAACTCACCCGCGCCCTCGAACGCGCGGTGGACAAGCACGGCCCCCCGGCTGTGCTCACGCGCCCCATCAAGCTGCGCTACGCCCACCAGATCGGCACCACGCCGATCCAGATCCTCATTCACGGCAACCAGACCGAGAAGCTGCCCACCAGCTATCACCGTTATC
>CAMTXV010000073.1:0-7027 GCA_947085665.1 uncultured Sinobacteraceae bacterium
GACGGCATACGAGATAACCGCATCGGTGACTGGAGTTCAGACGTGTGCTCTTCCGATCTCCTGATCGCCAAGGACAGCGGCGATGAGGCGCCCTATTCGATAGGCGACGACGTTTCGCAGGGCGTGAACCTGCAGGCCATCTTCCCGGACCGCGTCATCCTTTCCCGCAATGGCCGGCTGGAAACCCTGAGACTCGACAAGGACGCCCCCAGCAACGCCACCGTTTTCAATGCCGCGCCAGCCGGCGAAGCACAGGAAGGCACTGCCGCTGCGGCGCAGATGCTCGCCGCCATCAAGGAACAGGTGATCACCGACCCCTCGAAGGCCGCCAATTTCATTCGCGTGCAGCCCATCACCGGTGATGGCGGCATGAAGGGGTATCGCGTTTACCCTGGACCTGAGCGCGGCGCCTTCAATGCCTCGGGTCTGAAGCCCGGCGATGTGGTCACCGCCATCAACGGCACGCCGCTGAACGACCCAGGTCAAGCCCTACAATTGCTGCAAAGCCTGGCTCAGAGCAGCGCCATGAGCCTCACCATCGATCGCAACGGCGTCTCGCAGAGCGTCAACGTTTCGGCCGGTCCCTAGTTTGTTGTTTACCTGCTTCCCAGTACCGCCATGAAACTCCGCATCGCTCCCCTGCTCGCGCTATCGCTCGTCCTGTCCAGCGCCCGTGCGGATGTCACGCTGAACCTGAAGGACGCCGAGATCAACACCCTGATCTCCACCGTCAGCGAGGTCACGGGCAAGAACTTCATCGTCGACCCGCGCGTGAAGGGCAAGGTGACGGTGATCAGCGGCGCCCCCATGGATCAGCAGGCGGTCTACGAGACCTTCCTCGCCGTGTTGCAGGTGCAGGGCTTTGCGGCCGTGCCGGCGGGCGATGCCATCAAGATCATCCCCGAGACCAATGCCCGCGCCGATGGCGGCGTGGTGAACCGCAGCGGGGCCGGCCTGCCCATTGATGACCTCGTGACCTATGTGCACGAGGTGAAGAACATCTCGGCTGCCCAGCTGGTGCCCATCCTGCGTCCCATCATGGCGCAGTCGGCGCATCTGGCCGCCTACCCCGGCAACAACATGCTGCTCATCGTCGACCGCGCCGGCAACGTGGCTCGCATCGCCGAAATCATCAAGAAGCTCGATGGCGAGGGCGATCGCGATGTAGAGGCCATTCCGCTCGAAAATGCCGCTGCCAGCGAGGTGGTGCGCATTCTCACCACCTTCATCCAGCAGGCGAAGGCCGCCGACCCCAGCGCCGCCGTGGCCAGCGTGATTGCCGACGAGCGCAGCAACGCCGTGCTGGTGGGTGGCGACCGGGCCGAGCGCGCACGGATTGTTGACCTCATCAAGCGCCTCGATGGCCCGCTGAAAGACTCCGATGGCAACACCCAGGTGGTGTATCTGCGCTACGCCTCCGCCGAGAATCTCGCACCCATTCTCGAAGGCTATGCGGCACAGGCCTCGGCCTCCGGCAGCAGCGGTAGCGCGGCCCCCGCCGCCGCACCCGGCGGTGCCGCCGCCGGCGCCGGGTTTGAGAAAACCCGCGTGCTGGCCGACAAGGACAACAACGCGCTCGTCATTACCGCACCGCCCAAAACCATGCGGCAGATTCGCGGTGTGATCGAACAGCTCGACATCCAGCGCGCGCAGGTGCTGGTGCAGGCCATCATTGCCGAAGTATCGCAAAGCAAGTCCAGCCAGCTGGGCCTCGACTTCGCCGTCTACAACCCGCAGGGCGGCGCGGTGGCTAGCATCCTGAACAGCACCACGCTCTCGGCAGCCACGAGTGCGGTCACCACGGGCAACCCGCTGGCAGCCCTCAGCGGCATCGGTCAGGGGCTTTCCGGTGGCGGCGGCGTGATTCGCGATGGCGGCAACAGCGGCACCAGCTTTGGTGTGCTGTTGAAAGCCCTGCAGGGCGACAGCGACACCAATGTGCTCTCCACACCGGTGCTGACCTCGCTCGACAACGAAGAAAGTGAAGTGAGCGTGGGTCAGGAAGTGCCCTTCCTCTCCGGCTCGTTCAGCAACACCGGCACCAGCGTGGGCGGCTCGGTGAACCCCTTCCAGACCATCGAGCGCAAGGACGTGGGCCTGAAGCTGGGTGTGACGCCGCAGATCAATGTCGGCGGCGTGATCAAGCTGAAGATCAAGCTCGAATCTTCGAGTGTGGCCAGCGACACCGGCACCGTGGGCACGGCCAGCCTCGTCACCAACAAGCGCACCATCACCAATACCGTGAACGTGGCCAGCGGCCAGGTGCTGGTGATTGGGGGTCTCACCGACGACAACAGCAACGAGTCGAAGTCTCAGGTGCCGCTGCTGGGCAGCATTCCGGTGATTGGCGAGCTGTTCAAGTCGCGCAACATTTCGCGCATGAAGCGCAATCTGATGGTGTTCATCCATCCCACCGTGCTGCGCAGCGCCGATGACGGCGACTTCTACACCCGCCGCAAGTACGACTCGGTGCGCAGCGTGCAGGTGAAGGCTGCCGAGCGCGGCAACCTGCCGCTGGGTGTGGGCCAGCGACTGGTACTGCCCACCCTCGACAGTTACGTGCTGCAGAACGCACCGCCCTCCCGCGCTGCCGCACCGGCAGCATCGAGCGCGGCACAGCCTGCGCCGGTGCGCCCTGCCGCCGCGGCGCCTGCTTCCATTGCACCGGCGCCAGCGCCTGCATCGACGCCAGCCGCAGCGCCTGCGCCTGCGCCTGCGCCTGCGCCCAACCGTAGCGGTTCGAATGTGATCGTCATCCCCGCCCAGCGTCCGGGTGAGCCCACCCCGGTCATCGTGCCCGGGGCTCAGCCCTCCCAGTCCGGCACCACGCCCTGATCACTAGGTTTGCTGCCGATGTCCACTGAAGCGGTTCCCGAAGCGCTGCGGCGCCCTCCTTTCGCGTTTGCGAAGCGTCATGGTTTGGTGGTGGGCGAGGCGAGCGGCGATCACGTGCTGGTATTCGCACGCCCCGGCGTGAGCGTCACGGCGCTCGCAGAAGCCCGCCGCTTTCTGCGCCGGCCGGTGAAGCTCTCCACCGTGAGCGTTGAAGAGTTCGACCGCCTGCTGCAGAAGACCTACGAAGGCGCCACGGGTGCCACTGCCGCACTCGCCTCAGGCCTGAAGGAAGAGCAGGTCGACATCGACGACCTCGCTGCGGCCTTGAGCGAGGCGCAGGATCTGCTCGAAACCGATGACGACGCGCCGATCATCAAGTTCATCAACGGTTTGCTGGTGGAGGCGATCAAGGAAAACGCCTCGGACATCCACGTCGAAACCTATGAGCAGAAGGTGGTGGTGCGTTTCCGTGTCGACGGCGTTCTGCGCGAGGTGATTGCCGCGCAGAAAGCACTTGCGCCGAAGATCGTCAGCCGCATCAAGATCATGGCCAAGCTCGACATCGCCGAAAAGCGCCTGCCGCAGGATGGCCGCATCAGCCGCGCCTTTGGCGGCCGCAAGGTGGACGTGCGCGTGAGCACCATTCCCACCGGCACCAGCAACGAGCGGGTGGTGATGCGTATCCTGGACAAGCAGAGCGAGCGCATCGACCTTGAACTGCTAGGCCTCGACCCGACGCAGATCGAGACGCTGAAACGCATCATCTTCCGCCCGCACGGCATTCTGCTGGTGACCGGCCCCACGGGCTCCGGTAAATCCACCACGTTGTACTCGGCCTTGAGCGTGCTCAACGACAAGAGCCGCAACATCATGACGGTGGAAGACCCCATCGAGTACTACATGGAGGGCGTGGGCCAGACGCAGGTAAACAGCAAGGTCGAAATGACCTTCGCCCGCGGCCTGCGCGCCATCCTGCGTCAGGACCCCGACGTGGTGATGATTGGTGAAATCCGCGATCTGGAAACCGCCGAGATCGCGGTGCAGGCCTCGCAGACCGGCCACCTCGTGCTTTCCACGCTGCACACCAACACCGCCGTGGGTGCCATCACCCGCCTGCGCGACATGGGCATGGAGCCGTATCAGCTCTCGTCCTCGCTGGTGGGCCTGATGGCCCAGCGCCTGGTGCGCACCCTGTGCAGCAAGTGCAAGAGTCCGTACGAGGCCAGCCGCAACGAGAAGGAGATGCTGGGCGTCGACCCCGTCGAGCCGCTCACGCTCTACAAGGGCGAGGGCTGCGCGCATTGCCGTCACACGGGCTATGCGGGCCGCAGCGGCATCCACGAGCTGATCGAGGTCGACAAGAAGCTCGAAGAGATGATTCACGATGGCGCCAGCGAGCAGCAGCTGGAGGCCTACGCCCGCAGCAACAGCCCCGGCATTCTGCAAAGCGGCCGTCGCAAGGTGCTGGCCGGCAAAACCACGTTGCAGGAAGTACTGCGCGTGACGATCGAAGACTAGGCCAGAGTCCATGGCAGCCTTCGAATACGTCGCCCTCAATGCCAAGGGCAAGAACGAAAAAGGCCTGATCGAGGCCGAAACCGCCCGCCAGGCGAGGCAGCTGCTGCGTGACCGCGGGCTGATGCCCACGGAGCTGAAGGAAGTCGCTGAGCAGAGCGTGGCGAACCGCCACAGCGGCACCGCCAGCGGTGGCTTTTTCAAGCGCAGCGGCGGCACGCTGTCTTCCGCAGAGTTGGCTTTGTTCACGCGCCAGCTCGCCACCCTGTTCCGCTCCGGCCTGCCGCTCGACGAGGCGCTCACCGTAGTCTCGCAACAGAGCGAAAGTGCCAAGGTACAGCGCATCACGCTGGGCATCCGTTCGCGGGTGGTGGAGGGCGAAAGCCTCGCCACTGCGCTCGATCAGTTCCCGGGTGCCTTTCCCATTCTGTTCCGCTCCACCATTGAGGCCGGCGAACAGGCAGGCAAGCTCGACCATGTACTGTAGCGTCTCGCCGACTACGTGGAGCGCAGCCAGGAGATGTCGGCCAAGGTCACCCAGGCCGCGGTCTACCCCACCATCATGCTGGTGGTGGCCGCCGGCGTGGTGATGGGCATGATGACCTACGTGGTGCCGCAGGTGGTGTCTGTGTTCGAGGGCATCAATGCCGAGCTGCCGCTGCTGACCCGCGGCATGATTGCGGCCTCTGACTTTCTGCGCCAGGCTTGGCCCATCCTCATTTTCGGCGGTATTGCCACGGTGTGGCTGTTTCGCCGCACGCTGCGCAACAGCGAGTCCTTCCGCCGCAGCTGGCACGCCCGCATGCTGGGCTGGCCAGTGATTGGCCGTCTGGTGCGCGGTGCGAATACCGGCCGCTTCATGCGCACGCTCGGCATTCTCTTCGGCAGCGGCGTGCCCATTCTTGAGGCCATGCGCATTGGCACTCAGGTGGTTGAAAACCTGCCGATGCGCGAAGCGATTGAAGAAGCCGCCAAACGCGTGCGAGAGGGCCAGGGCCTTGGGCGCAGTCTCGCCGCCAGCAAGCTGTTTCCACCCATCGTGGTGCACCTGGTCTCCAGTGGTGAATCCTCGGGCCGGCTCGACGAAATGCTGGAGCGCGCCGCCGACAACCAAGAGAAAGAAGTGGAGCTGCGCATCGGCGTGCTGATGAAGCTGATGGAGCCGGTGATGACCGTGGTGATGGGCGGCATCGTGCTGGTCATCGTGCTCGCCATCCTGCTGCCGATCTTTGATCTCAACACGCTGGTGAAGTAGCTCCGCCTGTCGCGGTTCACCGCGGGTTCACCGCGGCAGGGCGAGTCTGCGGGCTCTTTCACTGGCTGCATCCCCCGCATGGCTTCCTCCCTGAGACACCGCACGGCCCGCGTGCTGCTGCTGCCACTGCTGGTTCTGACGCTGGTGCTGTGGTGGGACTGGAACTGGTTCAAGCCGCTGGTGGAGCGTCAGGCCTCGGCGGCCATCGGCCGCAGCGTGAGCATCGAAAGCCTCGATGTGCAGCTGTCGCGCACGCCGCTGTTCACGCTCGATGGCATCGAGGTTGCAAGCCCTGCGAGCATGGCCGAAGCAGTCCCATTGGCAAGGCTGCAAAGGCTTGCCTTGCGTCTTTCACTGCGCGAGCTGTTCAGCCGTGAGCTGCACATTCTCAAGCTGCACCTCCAACAGCCCGCACTGGCGCTGCAGCGTGATGCACAGGGCGCGAGCAACTGGGCACTGACGCTGCCGGTATCCGACCCCAACACCCAGCCCTGGCTCGTGCAGATCGACGCGTTGGCGATCGACGACGGCAGATTCTCACTGCTCGATGCGCAGCAGAAGTCAGACATTCGCGGCAGTCTGCACACCGGCGAGTCGAATGGGAGTTCCGCACCGCTGCTGCTCGCCACGGCCGAAGGCCGCTATGGCACCGAGCCCTTCGAGGCCAAGCTGATGGCCGGGTCTGTGCTGCGCCTGCGAACGCCCGAAGACCCCTACCCCGTTGATCTGCAACTCACCAGCGGCGCCACCACGCTCTCGCTCCAGGGCACGCTGCTCGACCCGCTACAGTTTGCGGGGGCGAAGCTCCGGCTGAAGCTGCAAGGCAATGACCTCGCCGCACTCGCAGGACCCACCGGCTTCCCCCTGCCAGCCACGCCCCCCTATCGACTGGAAGGCGACTTCGACTACCGCGCCGGGTTGATCCAGCTCAATCGCTTCAAGGGACTCGTGGGCGAAAGCGATATCGCCGGAGAGATCAGCGTGTTGCTGCGCGCACCGCGTCCCTTGCTGACGGCCACCGTCCGTTCAGAGCAATTGCGATTGACGGATCTCGCCGGCCTCATCGGCGCTGACCCTGCGCCCACGCCCGCCCCTGGCAAAGCGAGCGGACGCCTGCTGCCTTCCTCCCCCATCAATGTGCCGCGCCTGCAAAACGCCGATGTGCGCTTCGAGTTCGTTGGCAAGCTACTGCTGGGCGAGCGGCTTCTTTTTGACCGATTGAGCTTCAGTCTGCAGCTGGACGATGGCGTGCTGCGCGCCACGCCCATCGACTTCGGTATTGGTGAGGGCGCGCTGCGGGTCTATGCCACGCTGGACCCACGCGGCGACAGCCTGGGGCTTGAAGCCCGTGCAGAGCTGCGGCGAGTCGACATCTCACGGCTGATGGAAAAAACCGGCTACCGCGGCGAAGGCCGCATCGGC
>CAMTXV010000074.1:0-10409 GCA_947085665.1 uncultured Sinobacteraceae bacterium
CGGTGACGGCATCCCCGACTATCTCGACGAATGCCCCAACACCCCGCCGGGCCTGAAGGTTCTGCCGAATGGTTGCGCACTGGTTGGCGACTGCCGCAAGCCGCGTCCGGGTGAAGCTGTGGACAAGAACGGTTGCGCCATCGACAAGCGCTTCATCCTGCGCGGCGTGAAGTTCGAGTTCGACAGCGACCGCCTCACCAAGCCTTCCGAGAAGATTCTTGAGGACGTGGCCGAGACGCTGAAGAGCTACCCCACTGTGAAGGTGGACGTTGAAGGCCACACCGATGACGTGGGCTCAGACGCCTACAACCAAGGTCTTTCCGAGCGCCGTGCCAACGTCGTGAAGAAGTTCCTGGCGGACCGCGGTGCAGTGGGCGCCAACCTGAAGCCGGTCGGCTTCGGTGAAAGCGTTCCGATTGACACCAACGGCACTGAGTCGGGTCGCGATAACAACCGCCGCGTCGAGTTCAAGGTCACCAACTGACCTTCAAGCTCATTCGCTGATAGCGAATCGAACCCGGCAGATGGCAACATCTGCCGGGTTTTTTATTGCCGCTGCGCCTTAGTTGCCGCGCATCAAGCACTTTCAAAACAACACTTTCCAGAACTGACCATGCACGCTGCCACTGCTGATCTCATCCGCCGCTACTACGCCGCTTTCAACACCGGCGACATGCCTTTGTTTCTCAGCCTGCTCACTGAGGATGTCGCCCATGACATCAACCAGAGCGGGCGCGAAGTGGGCCGCGAAGCCTTTGCCGCCTTCATGCAGCGCATGAACGGCAGCTACCGTGAGCAGATCGCGAACATCACCGTATTCGCGAGCGAAGATGGCCTGCGAGCCGCCGCCGAGTTCACGGTGCTGGGCGAGTACCTGAAGACCGACGAGGGTCTGCCAGCCGCCAGAGGGCAGAAATACACCCTGCCCGCCGGCGCCTTCTTCGACATCCGGGACGGCAAGGTCGCGCGCATCAGCAACTACTACAACCTGCAGGATTGGCTACGGCAGGTCGGCGCCTGAGCCAGGCGGCACAGCGTGAAAGATCCCGTGATCCCATTGCGATATCAGCTGCTGCAGGGCGGCGCCATTCGTGAGCATCTGGCGCCGTTGGCGGCGCTGCGCATCACCGTCTTCCGCGACTGGCCTTATCTGTATGAAGGCACGCTCGGCTATGAACGCCAGTATCTCGAAACCTACGCGCGCTGCGAGCAGAGTCTGGCAGTGCTGGTTTGGGATGAGGATCGCTGTGTGGGGGCGACCACTGCACTGCCGCTAGCGCAGGCTGAAGACTCCATGCGCAAACCGTTCGAGCAGGCAGGGCTTTGCGTGGACAACACGCTGTACTTCGGCGAATCGGTGGTGCTCAAACCCTATCGCGGTCGCGGTATTGGCGTGGCGTTCTTCGAGCACCGCGAGGCGCATGCCCGCTCCTTGCGACTCCATCAGTGCGCCTTCTGCGCGGTGGATCGACCCGAGCAGCATCCCGCAAAGCCTGCTGACTACGTCGCCAACGACCCCTTCTGGCAGAAACGGGGCTATACCCGGAGGCCCGAACTGCAGTGTCATTTCGACTGGCAAGACACCGACCAGCCAGCGCCGACATCTCATCAGCTGACCTTCTGGACCAAAGCACTATGAGCAGTGCGCGCACCCTGCGCATCGCCGCAGCGCAATTCCCGGTATTCAGGCCGCGTGACTGGGCCGAGATCGAAACCACGCTCGATGCCTGGGTCAACGAGGCCGCACAACAGGGCGCGCAACTGCTGGTGTTCCCGGAGTACGGCGCGCTTTCAATTGCAGGACTCGATACTGCCAACAAAGCACCGCCGCTGCGCGAGGAACTCCTGAGCTTGCAACCGCACCACGCGCGCTGGATGGCACTGCATACCGAGCTGGCGGCGAAATATGGTGTTCACCTGCTCGCCAGTAGTTTCCCGCTGCAGCTCGGCACGGGTGAGCAGGGCATATTTCGCAACCGCGCGCATTTGTTCGCGCCCAACGGCAAGTGCGGCTGGCAGGACAAATGGACGATGACGCGGTTCGAAACCGAGCTGTGGGGCATCTCAGCTGGCGATGCACTCAAGGTCTTCGATACCGCGCTGGGCTGCATCGGCATCAACATCTGCTACGACGTGGAGTTTCCGCTGCTGGCGCGCGCACAGGTGGAAGCCGGAGCGAGTCTCATCCTCGCGCCCAGCTGCACGGATACCCGCGCCGGCTATTGGCGCGTGCGCATCGGCGCTCAGGCACGCGCTCTGGAGAACCAGTGCGTGGTGGTGCAGGCACCGCTGGTCGGCACGGTGGACTGGAGCGCGGCCGTGGACATCAACGTGGGTGCTGCCGGCATCTACACCCCACCCGATCGCGGACTACCCGACAACGGCGTGATCGCCGAAGGTGCGTGGTGCGAGCCGCAGTGGCTGATCGCCGACATTGCGGCTGCCAGCCTCGCAGCAGTGCGCACCGATGGCCAGGTGCTCAACCACCGCGACTGGGCGCGCCAGCCAGGACTGGGCGTCGCCCCCACCGTGGTGATTGAAGACCTGCGCTAAGGCGCCTTCGGCTTCACCTGCACCAGCAGCGTCTTGTTCTTCACCTGCGTGCCAGCGGCCACGCCGACACTTTCAACGATGCCACCCACCGGCAGCGAGAGCTGGAACTCCATCTTCATGGCTTCGAGTACCGCCAGCGTCTGTCCTTTTTCGATGACATCGCCCGGCTTCACATGCACGGCCACCACCTTGCCGTCGCTGTGCGCCAGCAGGCGACCATCACTGCCGGCGGCTGGGCCTTCCACAGGCGCCAGCGTGCGATCAACGAAGCACCAGGTGCGGCCTTCTGCCTCCAGCCACAGCGCATCACCATGGCGCGCAAACTGCGCCTTGCCCTGCACCCCGTCGCATCGGTAGGCAAAGCTCTGGGCCTGCTGGCTCACCACTTCAAGGCTCACAGACTCGGCCCCCACGGTGGAGGAAAACTGCTGCCCGTCATGGGCGGACAGCTGAAGATCGGTTTCCTGCTCGCGGCATTTCAGCTTGAAGTCGATTCCGGTTTCGTGCGAGCTGTGCCAGCCAATCATCTCGGGCTCGATCTGGTGCTGCTCGCGCAGGCGGCGCGCATCGTCCAGATACAGCGCTGTTGCAGCCAGCACCAGCTGTCTCGCTGTCGGACGAAGCGCGTTGATGCTGTCTTGCGAGAAATGCTCGCCGATGAAGCCGGTGCTGAAATCACCGCCTGCAAACGCCGCGTGCGAAAGAATGGCGTGCAGGTAGTCCTTGTTGCTGACCAGCCCCAGAAAGCGCGTTTCATCCAGCGCCTTCAGCAGGCGCTGTCGAGCGGTCTCGCGGTCTTCGCCCCAGGCAATGACCTTTGCCTGCATCGAGTCATAGAAAGGGCTCACCGAGGAGCCTGTCTCCAGATAAGTATCGACGCGTACGCCCTCGCCAGAGGGAGCCACCCACTGCAGCACGGGGCCGGTTTGCGGCAGGTAGTTGGCCTGCGGGTCTTCGGCGCACAGGCGCACTTCAATGGCGTGGCCAAAGCGGTTGTCGAGAATCTCGTCCTGCGACAGCGGCAGCTTTTCGCCCTGTGCCACGCGCAGCTGCCACTCCACCAGATCGCAGCCGTAGACCAGCTCGGTGACCGGGTGCTCCACCTGCAGACGGGTGTTCATCTCCAGAAAGTAGAAAGCACCATCCTTGGCCAGCATGAACTCCACGGTGCCGGCGCCGACGTACTGTACGGCTTTGGCGGCAGCCACCGCAGCAGCGCCCATCTTCAGGCGCAGGGCATCATCCACCGCCGGCGACGGCGCTTCTTCAACCACTTTCTGGTTGCGGCGCTGCACCGAGCAATCGCGCTCGCCGAAGTGCACCACGTTGCCGTGGCGGTCGCCGAACACCTGAATTTCGACATGCCGCGCGTTCATTACGGCTTTTTCAATCAGTAGCTGGCCGCTGCCAAAGGCGTTCTCGGCCTCGCTGCGGGCCGACTGCACAGCAGCCAGCAAATCTTTCTCTTCAAACACCAGACGCATGCCGCGGCCACCGCCACCGGCCGCCGCCTTCACCATCACCGGCAGACCAGCTTTCACGGCTTCGGCCACCAGCGTCGCATCGCTCTGGTCATCACCCTGATAGCCCGGCACGCAGGGCACGCCGGCCGCAATCATGCGGATCTTTGAGGCGCTCTTGTTGCCCATCTTCTCGATGGAGTGGGCATCTGGCCCGATGAAGATCAGTCCGGCATCTGCAACGGCCTGCGCAAACTCGGCGCGCTCCGAGAGAAAACCATAGCCGGGGTGAATGGCCTGCGCACCACTGGTCTTCGCGGCGGCAATGATCTTCTCGATTACCAGATAGCTGTCTTTCGCCGGCGATGCCCCAATGTGTACCGCCTGATCGGCTTCCCGCACAGGCAGGGTCTTCGCATCGGCATCGGAATACACCGCGACCGTCTGGTAGCCCAGCTTCTTCGCACCGCGAATCACGCGCAGGGCGATCTCGCCGCGGTTGGCCACCAGCACCTTGTTAAATCGTTGCGACATACCCTTCTTGCTCCTGGTTTTCTCGTTGTTGGTAGCACCCGCAAGGAGCGGCTACAGCTTGGCGTTGCAGTCCTTCAGCACCACGTCACCCATCTTTTCCACGAAGGCCTCGTCACCCTTGGTCACCAGGGTCAGCGTGCCGTCGGTGTAGCGCGCGCCACTGCCGCTCACGTCCTGTTTCAAGGGGAAGGTCTGACCATCCCAAATGAGATCAGCCACGCCCTCAAGCCCGGTCGCGCGGCCCGAGTAGGTGACCCCCATCTCGACCCCATCGGCGCAGCGATACGCCACGGTTTCTGGTTTCGGTGGCGTGGTCTGCGGATGGCTGATGCAAGCCGTGACTACGAGCGCGGCAATGGCCGCAGCGGGACGAAACGGATGAGAGGCATTCATGACGAACTCCTTGAGAGACTTAAACAGGGTTCGCCCACTGTGGCGGACGTTTCTGAACAAAGGCCGTGATGCCTTCCGGCGCCTCGGCGCCGCGGGCGCAGGCCGCAAACTGGGCCGCGGCATCGTCGAGCACCAGGTCCATGTCCATCTTGCCCGCCTGCAGCAGTATGGCCTTGGTCACCGCATTGGCCTCCGGTGCGCAGTGCAGTACTTTCTTGATCGCCTCGGCAAGCTTGGCCTGCAGCTCGTCTTCGCTGGAGAAGGCCTCGTGTACCAGTCCGAGTGCCAGAGCCTCGGCACCGCGAAACTGTGCGCCCGTCAGCGCCAGGCGACGCGCCTGAGTCAGGCCAATGCGCTCGACCACAAAAGGCGCGATCTGCGCGGGCGGCAGGCCGCGTGTGGTCTCGGGCATGCCGAACTTGGCATCCACATGGGTAAAGGCGATGTCACTGACACAGGCCAAACCAAAGCCGCCGCCCAGCACCGCACCTTCGCAGACGGCAATGACCACCTGCGGTGCGTTCTGCACTTTGCGCAACATGGTGCCGAAGCCGCGATTCATGTTGGCAATGGCATCGGGTTCGCCTGGCGCCGGTGGCTTCATGCCCCCTGCGAGCATCGACTTGAGATCAGCGCCCGAGCAGAAGTGCCCGCCCGCGCCGCGCAGTATCACGGCGCGCACGCTGCGATTCCCTGCAACGGCGGCGAACACTGCTTCGATGTCGGCCAGCATCTCCGGCGACATCGAATTGCGTGACTCAGGACGATTGAAGGTGATGTGCAGCACACCGCCCTCGAAGCGGGTGAGCAGGGTTTTGGTTTCTGGTAGCGCCAGCATGCGGATCAAGCCTTCTTCTTGCCGCCAAAGCCCAGCCGCTTGCTGATGATGCCGAGCATCACTTCATCCGCACCGCCGCCAATGGCATGCAGACGCAGGTCGCGGTACATCTGGCTCACGTAGTTCTCCCACATGAAGCCCTGGCCGCCCCAGTATTGCAGGCAGGCATCCGGCACTTCGCGGCCGAGCTGGCCGGCTTTCAATTTCGCCATTGAGGCCAGCAGCGTCACGTCCTCGCCCTTGAGCATCAGCTCGACGGCGCGATAGGTGAGTGCGCGCAGCCCTTCAAGTTCGGTCTGCATCTGTGCGAGCTTGAACTGCACCACCTGGTTGTCGAGGATCGAGCCGCCAAAAGCCTTGCGTTGACGGCAGTACTCCGCCGTCTCGCTCACGCACTTCTCCATCGCGACGATGATGCTGGCGGCGAGGAAAAGACGCTCTTCCTGGAACTGTTCCATCTGGTAGATGAAGCCACGCCCCTCCTGCCCCACCAGGTTCTTCGCCGGCACGCGGACGTTGTCGAAGAAAATGATCGCGGTGTCGCTGCTGCGCTGGCCCAGCTTATCGAGCTTGGTGTTGCGGTCCACACCCTTGGCATCGAGCGGCACCACAATGAGGCTCTTGTTGCCGTGCTTGCCGCCGCCCTCAACGTCGCCCGTATTGCAGAGCAGGCAGACCCAATCGGCCTGCGTGCCATTGGTGATCCACATCTTGTTGCCGTTGATGACGTAGTCGCCGCCATCCCGCACCGCCGTGGTCTTGATACCCGCCACATCGCTGCCCGCACCCGGCTCACTCACGCCAATCGCGCCGACCAGATCACCGGCGATGGAGGGCTTGAGAAAGTTCTCTTTCAGATGGTCGTTGCCATAGCGTGCGAGTGCGGGGGTGCGCATGTCGGTCTGCACGCCAATCGCCATCGGGATGCCGCCGACATTGCAGTGGCCAAGTGCCTCGGCGAAGGCGATCTGGTAGCTGTAGTCGAGGCCCAATCCTCCAACCGCTTCGGGCTTGGCGATGCCGAGCAGGCCCAGGTCGCCCATGCCCTTGAGCACTTGCTTGGCAGGCCACATCCCATCGCTTTCCCACTGCTTGGTGTGGGGGTTGATCTGCTCTTCGACGTAGCGCTTGGTGGTGTCGTAGAGGCTCTGATGTTCGGCGGTGTATTGCATGGTGATTTCCTTCGCAGCGCTTACAGGCGCGCCACGCCAAAACTGTTGGGGTAAACCTGCCGGGCTTTCGCCTCGCGGCAGACGGAGAGACACAACCCGAGCACCTTGCGCGTGTCACGCGGGTCAATCAGGCCGTCGTCGAACAGGCGCGCGGTGGCGGCAAAAGCATGGGATTCGCGGTCGAACTGCTTGACGATGTTGCTCTCGACGATGCCGAGCATCTTCTCGTCCTGCTCGGTGACTTGCTTGCCTTCGGCGGCCCACTTTTGCTGCGTGATGACGGTCATCACCTTCGCCGCCTGCTCGCCGCCCATCACGCTGGTGCGCGAGTTAGGCCAGGCGAAGATGAAGTGCGGGCCAAAGCCACGCCCGCACATGCCGTAGTTGCCGGCGCCGAATGACCCACCCATGACGATGGTGATCTGCGGGACGGTGGCATTGGCGACGGCCTGAATCATCTTCGAGCCGTGCTTGACGATGCCCGCCTGCTCGCTCTCGGTGCCCACCATGTAGCCGGTGGTATTCATCAAATAAATGATCGGCGTGTTGGACTGGCAGCACTGCTGGATGAACTGCCCGGCCTTGGTCGCACCCTTCACCGTGATGGGGCCGTTGTTGCTGATGATGCCGACCTGATGACCCTGAATCACCGCGCGACCGCAGATGGTTTGCTGGTCGTATTCAGACTTGAAGTCCAGAAACTCCGAACCATCGACCAGGCGCGCAATGATCTCGCGGCAATCGACCGGCTTCTTGTAGTCCGGCGGCATCACGCCGCAGATCTCTTCCACGTCGTAGAGGGGGCTACGCACCGGCAACAGTTCAAGACGTGGCTTCTGCTGGTTCCAGCTGATGTTCTTGACGATCTCGCGGGCGATGCGAATGGCGTCGCCATCGTTCTGCGCCAGGAACTCGCTGGTGCCCGCTACCGAGCAGTGCATGTCAGCGCCGCCCAGGTCTTCGTCCAGCGCGATCTCGCCCGTCGCGGCCTTCAGCAGCGGCGGACCGGCGAGAAATACCTTGGCGTTCTTGCGCACCATCACCACGTAGTCGGAGAGGCCCGGCATGTAGGCACCGCCCGCCGTGCTCGAACCATGCACGACGGTGACTTGCGGAATGCCCGCTGCGGAGAGTCGGCACTGGTTGGCAAAGGTTTTGCCGCCGGGGATGAACAGCTCCGCCTGATACAAAAGGTTCGCGCCTCCTGACTCGATCATCGACACCACGGGCAGTTTTTGTTGCAGGGCAATCTCTTGCAGGCGCAGTGTTTTCTGCACGCCCCAGGGCGTCATGGTGCCGCCCTTGATGGCGCTGTTACTGGCCACCACGAAGCAGCGCATGCCGCTCACGTAGCCGATGCCTGCAATCATGTTGCCGCCAGCGAGCGAACCATCTTTGTCGTCGTGCTGCTTGTAGCCGCAGAGAGTCGAGAACTCCAGCCACGGCGAGCCGCGGTCGAGCATCAGGTGCACGCGCTCGCGCGGCAGCAACTGCTTGCGCTTGCGGTATTTCTCGCGCTTGCTCTCTTCTTCGTCGCGGCCTTTCTGCTCCACCGCGCGCCACTCAGCCACGAACTGGAGCATGCCCTCGCGGTTGGCCTTGAACGACTCGCCGTTCACATCAATCTTGGATTCGATAACAGGCATTTCCGTCCTCTTGGATTGCAGCCTTCTGTTATCGCCATTTAATCAGGTATCACCTTCGCTTTCACGAACAATATCGCTTACTTGACGAGCGCCAATTTGTTTGTCTGAACTAGTGATACAGATGCGCTGCCGCCATCTTCTCCAAGCCTTCACGGTAGTAGTCGAAACGCTGCGCCAACTCGCGGTAGGTGTTGCTCAAACCAAACTCCTGCGCCAGAGGATGCTTCGACGCCGCATGAAAGCGCGAGGCGCCCATGTCGCGGTAGTAGCCGATGGTGACGGGGCGGCGGGCGTAGCGATGACGGTGTTCGACCCACTCGGCGCAGACGCCACCCAGAAACAGCGCGTAGTTGGCAATGTGGGCCTGCACGATGAACTGGCGCTGCGCTTGCGCGGCCTGCTCCTCGGCGACGAGATCAACCAGATAGTCGTAGGCGGTGTCTTCACCGCCCTGCACATGGCGCAGGCGGTCGGTGCGGCCAAACAGGGCCAGCAGGTGGGCGATGTAGTGCAGCGCCTGCTGCTCCTGCCGGTGCCGGCGCGCCGGCATGGCGTGGCGCAGCATCACCTCAAACCAGAGCTGCGGTGAGACCGGCAGGTCGATGGTGTCGGCATCGCGCAGCGCCTTGTAGATGTAGTCGGCGTCCAGCATCGAATCGAGTGTGTTGAAGAACTGGCCCATCTCGGTGACGGCGCGCGGCACATCCACCTGACCGGGGAAGTTCGACAGCAGGAAATTGATGTCGCGCGGTGGCAGCGTAGGGTGGCTGAGCTGGGCGAAGTCTGGCGTTTGCATGAAGGTGCTCCATGAAAGGTTGGCCTGCCTGAGACACCTTGCAAGCGCCGCGCCAGCATCGTGTCGGGTTACAGTCGCGGAAGACCAAAAACACAAGCACTCGGAGGAGCGCATGGCGAACAAGATCGGAGAACTGCGGGGTTCGGTGAAGCTCGCAGGCAAGGCCTTCGAGCACCTCACCTCCCGCATCCACGAGTTCCACCGCGCCATCTCGGACATGCCCTTCAATGCCATGCCCGCGGTGCCCGGCGTGAAGCAGGGTGCGGGGACCACGCGCGTGGTGCATGACGGCATCACCGATGGCGTCTACAGCGCCATCAAGGGCATTGGCGGCGCGCTGTTCAAGCAGGCCGACGTGGCCTTGAAGCTCGCCGAGCGTAACTTTCAGCCCGCCACCAAAACCGCTGTCGCCATCACCCCGCCCGCCATCGCGCGCGACAATGTAGTGAGCGCACTCAGTGGCTTGATTGGCGATGCGATGGCGCAGGAGCGCAACCCGCTTCGGGTGAAGCTTGGCTTTTACCGCGAGGGCCATCGCACGGTGTTGAGCGCACCCGTGCTCGAAGCCAGCTACCCCGAAGCCACCGGCAAGCTGGTGATCTTCATCCACGGCCTGTGCTGCAACGAGCACAGCTGGCGGCTCTACGCCGAGCAGCACGCGCCCTATGGCGACCAGCTCGCTGCCAAGGGCTACACCCCGCTTTACCTGCGCTACAACTCCGGCCTGCACATCTCGCTCAACGGCCGCACGCTGTCGCGGCAGATCGACAAGCTGGTTTCGCTCTGGCCGGTGCCGGTGAGCGAAGTGGTGCTGATCGGCCACAGCATGGGCGGCCTCGTCGCGCGCTCAGCCGCCTATAAGGCCGCGAAGTCGAACATGGGCTGGCCGAGCAAGCTCTCGCACATCCTCTGCCTCGGCACGCCGCACACCGGCGCGCCGCTGGAGCAGTTCGTTCATGCCGCCACGCCGGTGCTCGAAGCCTTTCCACTCTCGCGTCCGCTCGCCAAGGTGCTCAA